>JALYUS010000114.1 GCA_030853625.1 Chloroflexota bacterium | reverse complement strand
GTGTCAGCGTTTTCATGCTTCGATTCCTCCATCTCATGAAAACCATCCGTACCTGCGCCCACCGGGCCTGACCCATGCACCATCCGCTTCTCCGTCCCGGCATTCATCGCCCAGTTATTTACATATGAAAACACCATGCCATAACCATTCATAAATATGAATGATCTTATCTGTCGCGCTGTTCTTACCGCGATCCGGGCAGGACGAATGAGTGATGAGCCAATGCTGGTGATGACATTGTACTGCAAGTACGGTATAATAGAGATATTACTCGAAGAGATTCTTGCGGAGGAAAGATGCCATGGTCACGATCATCGCCCGCTTTACCACCCCGACGTTCACCGCGACGCCCGTGTCCCTCGAAACTCTTGCCGCAGCAGGCATCGCGCCATCTACGTTACTCGCCCGGCACTTTGCAGGGGAGTGGGGCGGGGATGCCGACAACGCGCGGGTCAATGAGCGATATCTGCGCGACGGTGAGGGGATGCTCCTGAGTGTCTTCGCCGACGTGCCGGGCGGGCCGGTGTGGGTGATCTCGCACATCGGGTACGGCCAGGACTCGTACACGACGCTGTTGCTTCCGGAGGAATATTAGTCGGAGCGGAGGTATTCGATGGCGATGTATCGGCTGACGATCACTGGGGAATGGGATACGGGGATGGACGACCTGCCGGTAGCACGGGCGGCATGCGAGTTCGCTGCGGAGAACAGCATTGAGGCGATGGACGCGGCGCGCTCTCTCCTCACAACCCTCCTCGGTAATAATGAGGATCAAGCGGAACACGCCAAGATCCTGCCGCAGTGTGGCGTGTCGGATGGTTTGATGGCAGTATTGGCGGGGGTACTCGCGGTTGAGGTGCGCTACGTGGAGTCGCACGACCGTGCCCCGCACGATCTTCACTGGACCGCCGACTGAGGGCGCACGTTGCGTCGCTAGATCATCCGGAGGAGAAGGAGCAGCGCGATTCCGATCACGAATTGGACTCAGCCGTATGAGTGACCCGGAACTTGTGCAATCGGGCCTGTCAAAGAATTGCCGGGATCAGCAACAGGTTGGGGCGACACGGTTCGAGCCCTGCAAGGGAAACTGGCGCGAAGTCGCTGCCCGCACGGAATAGAAATCTTGCCACCGATCACTGCACAAATACCGGGTGACAGTTACGGCTAAGTCCACACGAATAGCGTCCAACCTTTAGCGACGAAGTCTTCGGAGCTCGCCGCTTCATCGCGGGTTTCATCGGATGTCCCATGTGTCTCGTAGTCCCGCATCAGTGATCCTACCTTTTTGATGTGATGCTTATCATCCGTGTTCTTATAGGCCGTAGACGATGCGACCGCAAGCCCGCACCGTGGGCGCATGGAAGATATTGTCGTTATCTTGGGGAAACGGATCCGGGCATTGCGGCTGCGGACGGGGTTGTCGCAGGAGCGGTTCGCGGCGAAGGCGGGGCTCGATCGGACGTACTACGCGGGGATCGAGCGGGGCGAACGCAACCCGTCGGTCAAGCAACTGGCGAAGATCGCGGCGGCACTCGCCGTGCCGATCGCGGCGTTATTCAGCGAAGGCGAGAGTGTAGCGTAGGGGCGCTACATATCCCCATAATCTGTCGCAACCATGTCATAGTGTGTCGTCACGAAAGCGGGGATGGGGAGAGCCAGCGCCGCACCGCGTCCGCCAGCGCCAGAGGGAGGCGTTGCTCGCCGCTCACCCGCCGGACCGCAGCGGCGATGAAGTCAGGGGTCTCGACAGTGACCCCGACGGTGGCATCCTTCGGCCGTCGCGCGGGGATGTCCGCCGGCGAAGGCGGGTTGGCCATCCATGCCTGCGCCGCCCGTATGACGAGATCATCAATGTGCTCATGTTCGGCGCGGGGGATTGTCCGCAGGCGCGCGACTTCTCCTTCGGAGAGCGGAACGAACAGCAACCTCATATGCTCCCGCACCGCCTTGGCATACGCGGGCGCATCGGTCGCCAGCCCATCGAGAATCTCCCCCGCGCTCATCGGTGGTCTGCGCCGCTCGCGCGCTTGCTCACGCACGATGGCGGCGCACGCGTCGGGGTCGGCGCGGAAGAGACGCATCAGGAAGGGATCGGGCCGCGTCGCCGAGAGGTGGAACGGCGCGAGATGCTCAGCCCGGAAGTCCTTCGTGTTGTACGTGACGATGATTGTCCCCCGGCCCGCTTCCCAGGCGGCGGCAGTGACATGGCGGTCTTTCTCGTCGTTGCGCATCCGGGGAATGTGCCGCTCGTAGCGCGCGATCATCGCGTACGCGCTGCGGAAGGAGTCTCGGAGTGCATTCACCAGCCTGTCAGCCTGCCGCGTCTTCTCCGTCGCATCGCCCGCTTTGCGCACCTTGGGATAGTTCCGCCGCACCTCAGCAAGGATCATTTCCGAACAGACGGCGCGGCAGAGGTTGTGTTCTGCTGCTTTGAGGAGCGTGTCGCGGGGATCGAAGGGGATGAGGACATTGGCGTCGAGGAGGATGACCGGGCGCGGCACGAACGGTCTAGCGCCCGTCGGCAGGTAGATCGCGCGCCGTGAGACGATCGAGGCCAAGCTCCTGGCTCAGGTCGGCGAGCGCCTGGCTCGCCTCATGGCGGCGGGCGTTGCGCGCCCGAGCGAAGGCGTCCACTTCCGCCGCGCGGAGCCGCCGCTGCGTCCCCCGGCCCGTTGCCGCGATTGCCCCATCATCCACGAGCGCAATCAGCGTGCGGCGGTCGATGTTGAGCGCGTCCGCCGCCTGCCGGAGCGTCAGTGTCTCGGTCTGATCGGCCGTACGTAGGCGCGCATGATCCGGTGCCGCGACGTCCGCCGCGTGTGCCGTCAGCTGTATCGGATGATCCGCGCGCGCCATACTCATCTCCTTACTCGTCACTCACCTCATAGTGTACACCGACAGGCAAGGGGCGTGAGGCGGGCAATTAGCCGTCCCCGCCGAACGTGGTCACGGCTGGCGGCGCTGCACCGCGCCATACCCTGCAGTGAGGAGCGCGGCGAGGGCGAGCGTGATGGCCACCGCCTCACCCAGCGCGGCACGCATTACGTCCACGCGCGGACGGACGATGCCGACCGGCCCGCTTTCGCGGGGTTGCGGTATGTCTCACGACACGGAGCGGCGCGGGAATGCTGGGCGCTCTTCGCGTGGATCGGCTCGTTGG
>JALYUS010000089.1 GCA_030853625.1 Chloroflexota bacterium | reverse complement strand
CCCAAGCCCGCGAATCTTGTCCAAGTCCTCGCCCCGCGCACTCAGGAACAAGATCGGCACATCGCTCGTCCGGCGGACCCGCCGACAGAACTCGAAACCGCTCTCTCCCGGCATCATAATGTCGAGGAGTATGCAATCCACCGGCGTCCGATCCAGAACAGCGGCGGCTCCCCGTGTGTCGAGCGCGCCCTCGACACGGAAGCCGTCGGCTTCGAGGAAATCCCGCATCATCTCCACGATCGCCGCGTCGTCGTCCACGACCAGCACGGTCTTCTCTGCTCTTACCAACGGTATCCCCTCCCGTCCGGTATGCATTCGCCAGCAGCGCGCGGCAACGTAACACCATTCTCCCACGCTCGTGCAGGATGCGGGAGGCGCGAACCGCGCCTGTGATTGCCCTGTAGACGGTCCGTGCGCGTTTCGTGACTTTTCACCGCATGAACTCGTGATTCTTGCGGGCCATCATGGGTGTGTGCCTCCGGTTCTTGCGGCGAACCATGTTGGAGCGATGCCGGTGCTCTCCCGGCTCAGGTAGGAATTGCGATAGGAGCAACACATGGACACGAATCACACCGATGACCTGCGCGGGCGGAATGGGAGCGTCCGCGACCGACGCATACGCGCTGCCGACGCGGATCGCGAGGCGACGGCGAACGTGCTCCGGCGGCACTACACGGAGGGGCGGTTGGACACGCAGGAGTATGACGAGCGGATCGAGCGCTGCTACGCGGCAAAAACGCTGGGTGAACTGGACGAACTCTTCGCTGACCTGCCACGCGTGGAAACACGAGAACGTGGGCCGAACCACGGTCGCCGTGCCTATCGCCCACCGTGGCGGCTTGCGGTGGTGGCGCCCGTCGTGATCGCGCTCGTCGTGATCTCCGCCCTGACGGGCGCACATCTCTTCTGGCTGGCGTGGCCGCTGTTCTTCTTCGTCCTCGGCCCGTTCGGTCTCTTCGGCCGCTGGTGTCGCACCGGGCAGGGCCGCTGGCATGGGGATGAGACGACCTCTGTCTAACGCCGCAGGAAGATGGAGTGGTGGCGTAGGCTTCAGCCTACGTCACCAACGCTACGTCTGGAACGTCACGGTGGCGAGGATCGCTTGAATATCAGTGTAGTTCGGCATTGGGTTGGCGTCGGCGAGGGCGATGAAGGAATAGATCTTATCTTTATGGAAGACGACCACAATGATGCTGGAGACGGGCGAGTTGTCCTGGCGGGTACCGGCAATCCGATACGCCCTGGCCGGTTCGCCGCCGATCTTCGTATCAAGGGTCGCTTCATCCGTGATGCTGCCCGTGACGAGTTTGGTGCGTGCCGCAGTGATGTCTGCCGCCAGTACGTCGTTCAGGGCAGCGGGCGGGTTCGACTGGTCGTCAATCTGTATCACCAATTGCTGCGTCGGTGCGGGGCCGATGAGCGTCGCGCGCGGTGGCCCCGCAGTAACGGGCGTTGTGTCCGGTTGCCAGTTGACCGGGTAACTGAGGGCGATGAGACCCTTGAGAAGGAGGAAGTTCGGGCCGACGCCGGGCGCGCCGCTGGGGCCGGTCGATGGCGCCGTCGCCGCGCCATTCGGATAGCGCCAGGCGAAGTAATGCTGGCCGATGTTGCCCATCTCCACCTTGAAGGCGTCCGGGTTGCTCGGCGTATAGGTGAGTACGCGCCGCTCGAAAACCTGAATCATCACGTCCTTCGGCGTGCCACCGACGTTCACGGTCGCGCGGAACGGCTCCGAAATCGCGTAGCCAATCGTGGGGAGACCGGCCTTCGCGCGATAATCCGCGAACCCGGCGGCGACGTTGTGCTGCGTCGTGCCGTCGTACGCACCGATCTGCATCGCCGGGTCCGGGACGACGGCATCGGTCGTGCCGACCGCCCCATCCCCCCCGATCACGGTGTTGATTGGCACGCCGGGCTTGCTCGTCGCGGGTTGGAGGAGGGCCGCGCCCTTGCTTGCCAATCCCGCGTAGGTCGGGGCCGGGTTGTTCGCATCGCCCGCGATGGAGATATTCGGCGGCGCCTGGTTCTGGAAGGAATTATTGCCGGTCTGGATACGGCCCGTGACGATCTCTGTCGCGAGGAGGCCATTCGTCACCGCGCCATTGGTCAGTTCCATCCGCCCCTTATCGAAATACTGGACGAGTCGCTGCCCCCCGCTCGCTTCCACGTATGCCTCCGGCTGACCATCCTTTGCGGTGTCGAGCGGCCCCCAGAAGTTCGGTGTCACCGCTTCTCCGGCTCGCCACTGCGCCTGAAACGCCGGGTCGGCGAATGCCGATGCCGCCTGCACGCCGGTAGACGCCGTCACGAGCGTCATGACCAGCGCCGCCGCGAAGATGATCCGCATTCGATGCATGCTCCCCCTCTTTCCCACTCCACGCCGATCCGCCGCAACCGGCGTGACAATACCGGAACTGCTGCCGTCTGTCGAGGCGCGGCAGGTCAGCAGTCGGCAGACGGCAGTGGGAAATCGGCGGAACACTTGCGATACTGTGACCCTTACCCCGCATGCGGGTAACGTCATTGCCGTTTGCTGGCGACTCAAGGAGGAATGTATGGAAGGATTCACCGGTATCGGCCACATCGCGATCCGGGCGCGGGACCTCGACTCGATGCTCGATTTCTACACCAGAACGCTCGGCTTCGCGGAGATGTTCCGCCTTCATCAGGAGAATGGCGACCTGATGCTCGTTTACGTCCGCGTCACCGAGACGCAGTATCTGGAGTTCTTCCCGAACGGTACGGGCGACGGCCCCGCGCCACGCGAGGCGGTCGGCCTCAATCACGTCTGCCTGACCGTGGACAATCTCGATACGGTCGTCGCGCAACTGACGGAGCGTGGCGTCCCGCTCACCCGCCCGCTGATCACCGGTAAGGATGGCAACCGCCAGGCCTGGATTGAAGACCCGGACGGCAACCGCCTCGAACTGATGGAAATGTCCCCCACCTCAAAACAAGCCGAAGCCCTCGCCCGCCTCCGCAACGGGTAAGAGAAACCAAACGAACCGCAGAGACGCAGAGGACGCAGAGAGGAATGAGAGAATACGAGAAATTTCTCCCTTTGTCTGTGTTTCCTCTGCGCCCTCTGCGTCTCTGCGGTTCAAACGTCTTCTACGAATAGTAGTCCGGGGATTTCTTGAGGGTTTTCCACTGTTCCGGGTCGTGGCCGTGGATGATGAGGGTAACGCCTTCGCGGGCGGCGAGGTCCATCAGTTTGCGCGTGCTGGCGCGGGTATCCGCCTCATCCATGTCGGCGGGGCCAATGGTGCGGGTCTCCGGGTCGCGCTGATCCATGCGCGGGATGGCGTCAATCGCCAGCAGCACCGGGCCGGTCTCCGGCAGTCGGACGAGGACGGACTGATGCCCCGGCTTATGGCCGCTCGACACGATTAACTCAATGCTGGGCAGCAGTTCGGTGTCACCCTCCACGGTGCGGTAGTGGAGGCCGGGTGCATCCCAATGCGCGCGCGTCGCCTGGAAGCGCGGATGCGCCCGCGCCATCTCCAAATGCTCCTTCTGGATGATGATCTCGCTGTCCGGGAACGCATCGAGGCCGCCGGCATGATCGCCGTCGAGATGAGTGGCGATGAGGTAGCGGATGTCATGCGGAGCGAGGCCGAGCGCGGCCAGTTGGTTGACGACGTAATCCGCCTCATCAATCTTCGGCCCCGGCTCATTCGACTGTTTGTACGCGCCGATCATCTCCGTGCCGAAGCCGGTGTCCACGAGGACATTCGTGCCATCGTCTGTCTGGATCAGATAGCCGGGATAGGGGTTGCCGTTCGCCGTGCTGACACCGTACACAAAGAGATACAAGCGCATGGATAACTCCTTATACGAGTTCGATGTTCGGAGTTCGGAGTAGTTCATCGAACATCGAACTTCTCTACGGATGATCGGTCGTCTTGTCTGCCCGCAGTTGGGCGATAGCAGCGAGTTGTTCCTTGCCGCGTTCCGCTAATGCCTCCTGCCATAATGGGGCATAGGGGCGCAAGGTGTCGAGGATCGTCTCGGTGATAACGAGGTCGCGATACCACTTCTTATCCGCCGGAACGATGTACCAGGGCGCGTCCTTTGTGCTGCATTTGCTCAGGGCATCCGCGTATGCTGTCTGGTAATCCTCCCACTTCTCGCGCTCGATCCAGTCGCCCGGCGCCAGTTTCCATGCTTTGATTGGCTCTTTCTCCCGCGCCAGTAGCCGCTCGCGCTGCTCGTCCTTGCTAATATGGAGGAAGAATTTGAGGATAATCGTGTCATTCTCCGTCAGCAGTTGCTCGAAGTGATTGATGGCCTCGTACCGCCGCTTCCAGACCGCCTTCGGGACGAGATCGTGGACGCGCACGACGAGCACATCCTCGTAGTGCGAGCGGTTGAAGATGCCCATCATCCCCTTCGCGGGGGTGCAGGGATGGACGCGCCAGAGGAAATCGTGCGCGAGGTCGGCGGGCGTCGGTTCCTTGAAGGTGACGACATCGCATCCCTGCGGGTTGATCGGCGCCATCACATGCCGGATTGTGCCGTCCTTGCCGCTCGTGTCCATCCCTTGCAGCACGATCAGCACGCTCTGCCGCGCCGCGCCGTAGAGCAATTCCTGGATCGCCGCGAACTCGTCCCGCCGCCTGGCGATCCGCGCCTCCGCTCTCTCACGCGTGATACCTCGCGTGTCGGCGGGATCGTGATCGCGCAGGCGCACCTTCGTTCGAGGCGGAATGCGGAAGGCCCGTGCATCGTCGTGCGCCATCCGATAATCACTCCTTTCCAACTCGTGACGCAGTATAGCGCACAAAGATGGTACCCTAACCCCCCAGCCCCCTTCCCGCGCGGAAGGGGAGAGAGCCAACGAGAGATCGGGGGCATGGGAAGGCATAAAACTTTCTCAAAGAGTCGCCCCTCCTTTTTGGGAGGGGGCGGGGGGTAGATTCTTGACCAAGCGCGATTTCCTGAAACTGACGGACCTTTCCCACGACGAGGCATACGTAGTCTTCGATCTGGCGGCACGACTGAAAGCGGCGCCGAAGGGAAGCCACACGCATGTGCTTGCGGGGCGGGCAGTCGCGACGATTCTCGAGAAGCCGAGTCTGCGGACGCATGGTTCGTTCGAGATCGGCATCGCCCAACTCGGCGCGCACCCGCTGACGATGGGCACAACCGAAATCGCCCTCGGCACGCGCGAGCCGATCCGCGATGCCGCCCGTGTCCTCGAACGCTATTGCGACGCTATTGCTTACCGCACCTTCACGACCGAACGGCTAATGGAGATGGCGACCGCCGCCGTTCCCGTCATCAACGCGCTGACGGACGACGCCCACCCCGTCCAGATCCTCGCGGACATTTTCACGATCGAGGAAATCTTTGGCATGGGGAGCATCGCGGGGAAGCGGATCGCCTACATCGGTAATGGCGCGTCGAACACCGCCCGCTCCTGGCTCGAAGGGGCGCGGCTGTTCGGCTACCATCTCGTCATCTCCTCGCCCGACGAATTTCAACCGCCTGTGGATGAGATCGCCGCTGCCGGAGACGCTGTCTCCTTCCAGAACCCGCTCCGCGCCGCCGCGAACGCCGATGTCATCTACACCGATGTGTGGACGAGTATGGGGCAGGAGACGAGTGTCGAGCGCCACCGCGCCGTCTTCTCGGACTGGACGGTGGACACGAACGTTATTGCGGTCGCGCCGCCGCACGCGATTGTGCTGCACTGTTTGCCTGCGCATCGCGGCGAGGAGATCAGCGACGACGTGATCGAGGGGCCGCGCTCCCGCGTCTGGGATCAGGCCGAGAACCGCCTGCATGTCCAGAAAGCCCTGCTCTGCTTCCTGCTCGGCGTCGCGGATCGCGTGTCCTGATTTCGCGTGCAATCATGCGGAAAAGGAAAAGCCGCACGAGGGGAGGGACCGCGCTGTCTCTCCCATTTACTCGTGCTATTGTGCATTCTATCACAATCTCTCAAAGAAACAAGAAGACGGAACGCAGAGCGCGCAGAGAACGCAGAGAACACAGAGGAATCGAAGGGAAAGAATATTTTTCTTTCTTCCATTTACCGTCTCTGCGCGCTCTGCGGCTTCTGTGTTCTCTGCGTTAAGTCCGTCCCCGTTCGATTTTGCAGGGGTTCGTGCGGAGATGTACACTGCGTAGAATGATTGCATGCATCCCCGGCGCATCCGGCACCTTCGGTGGCCCGCTGATGTGGGGGTTCTAGCGGGGAAGGGATAGGCGCGATGGCGGAGACCGTCACACGGACGAATGAACCACCGATGGACCTGCTCGGGCAGACGGGGCAGGCGGCCCGTAGCGTGGATGTTAACTACTTCAACTACGACCCTGAAGACACGAGCATCTCCTTCGCCGGTGGCCTGCCGGACCCGGCGTCGTTGCCGACGAGGGATGTGGCTGAGGCGACGGTGAAGGCGCTCGCGGAGCATGGCACGACCGCCCTCCAATACGGGCGCGTCGGTGGCTACCGCCCGCTCGTGGATTTCCTGCGCGCCAAACTGAAGCGGACGCAGATGATGGACATCCCGGAGGATGGCATTCTGCTCACCGCCGGTTCGATGCAGGCGCTTACCTTCGTCGTCAACCTGCTCGTGGATCGCGGCGACACGATCATCAGCGAGGACCCGGTCTGGCCCGGTGGCGTCGGCCTCTTCAACACGGTCGGCGCGAAGGTCGTCACCGTGCCGCTGGACGACCACGGCATCCGCGTGGATGTGCTGGCGGAACGGCTCGCGGCGCTCAAGGCAGAGGGTATCCGACCGAAGTTTATCTACACTCTACCGACCTTCCAGAATCCCGTCGGCGTCACCGCGCCCGTCGAGCGCCGCCTGCGCGTGCTCGATCTGGCGGCGGAATACGACACCTTCGTCTTCGAGGATGACGCCTACAACGACCTGCGCTTCGACGGCGAGCCGTTGCCCGCAATCTATGCGCTCGACCGGGAGCGGGGCGGCAACCGCGTCATCTCGATTGGCACCTTCTCGAAGATTCTCGGCGCGGGGATGCGTATTGGCTGGGTCGTCGCGCCGCCCCCGCTGATTGCCAAGATCGGGGGGCTGAAGGGCGATGGCGGCGTCAGCCCCTTCGCGACGACGGCGACGGCGGAGTTCTGCCTCGCGGGCAAGTTAGAGCCGCACATCGAAGTGCTCAAGGGCGTCTACCAGCGCAAGCGCGACGCGATGGTCGGCGCGCTCGAAGAACACATGCCGGAAGGCGTGACCTGGACGGTGCCGGATGGCGGTTTCTTCCTCTGGTTGACGCTGCCGGAGAACATCAACACGGCGAAACTGATGCCGCTCACCGCGCAGGAGGGCGTGGAGTATCTGCCGGGTGTCGCCTGCCGCTTCGGCGGCGCGGGCACGAACGCCATCCGGCTCTCCTTCAGCGTGATGACGGAAGAACAGATTCGCGAAGGCATCGCGCGGCTTGGCAGACTCATTCACCGCGCAATGTCGGGACAAACACAGCAATGAGCAATGAGCAATGAGTGGTTTTGGCCTCATCGCTCATTGCTCATTGCTCATTCAGAGGGGTGGCTCAGGATGAGCG
>JALYUS010000779.1 GCA_030853625.1 Chloroflexota bacterium | reverse complement strand
GAGAATGGGCGACGGGCAAGACGCCGATCTACTTCCTCGAAGCCGAGGACGATTGGACGCCCGTGCCGATGGATCGTGCCTTCTGGCAGATGGTCATGGGTGGCTTGGATGGATTGCGGCGGTACCTTTGCCATGCGGGTGTCCTGCGCGGCGACGACTGAGGATCGGTGCGGTCAGCGCGGGGCGGGGTCATCCTTCTTTCGCCGTCCCCCACCGCCGCGTTGTCCGTGCAGGGGATGATCCGGCGAGGCGACCCCCGTCTTTCCTTTGTGAGTGTGCCGGTAGCGCTCCACTTCGGCGGCAGCGATCACCCAGATCGAGCCGAGCCGCTTGGCGTGGAGACTGCCGCGCTGAATCTGCCGCAGGAGTGTATCGCGGTGCAGCCCCAGACGCTCGGCGGCCTGCGTGACGGTCAGCATGTCCTTCCCCTCGTCCTCCATGCGGGCATTCTAATCATCCCGCATCCACGGGACAATGGTATTGACAAAATACCGTATATACGGTAGAATGAGTAGGTCAGCCGGAGTCGACGCTGACAGACGAAGTGCCCCAGCCGGTGTGCAACCACCGCCGGGGCTGACCAGAGGGAGTCACCCCCATGGCGAGCACAGCGTACGTCACCTTCACCGTCCCGACAACCGTCCAGATTCCCCGCACGATCACCCCCCTGACCGACCCCCAGACCGCTGACTATGCGGTGCGCGCCTTCTATGGGGTCACCTACTCGTGGCACAACCATCAGGACGGCGACGGCGTGCTCGCGACCCGCGACACCATCCAGGCGTTCGTGACGGCATTGATGGAGAGCGGGGCGGTAACGGTGCTCTACGAGGATGCGAAGCATGAGCAGACAGCCCGTACCCTCTACCCCAGTGCCGTGATGCTCACTGAGGAGCAGTACGTCGCGTGCAAGGCATACTGCACCTTCCGGCAGCGGACACAGACCTTCCGGCTTGACCGGATGCGGTGCGTGCATCCCGTCACCTTCCCCGGCGAAGTCGCAGCAGCATAACGACCACAGGGGGACGGTGGATAGCCGTCCCTTCCCCACCCCCCTTTGACCACGACGGAGCGAACGGGAGGCATTGCCATGCCCTACACGCAGACGGTGTTCGCGCTGGACGGCGTGGCGGCATCCAAAACAGAACAAATGCCCATGCCTGCGTTCGCGGCGCACCGGGGCGGATGGACGGCAACGCGGCGGCACACGCTGACCCCCTCCGCGAAACGCTTGCCTGACGACGTTTGGGATGAGTACCGCTTCGAGTGTGAGACACGCGACCGTTTGCACCTGCCGGAGGTGAGCCTCGCCGAATTCCGCGACCTGCGCGATTGGAATGATTATATCGAGGAGCAAGAAGATGACGACAATAGGATCACCGAACCGGACACCGACTCCCCGCTGTATGGCATCGTTGCCGCACGCGCGCACTGAGGGACATGACGAGCAACTGCGGGCGGTGCTCGCTACGCTCGAACAGGGCATCGCGGCGATCCTCGACAGCGAGGACTTCGCCGGATACCTCCGCATGCTCGCGCGTTTCCATCAGTACTCGCCGAATAATGTCGTGCTCATCCATGCCCAGCGCCGCGATGCCACCCACGTCGCCGGGTATCGGACGTGGCAAGCACTGGGGCGGCAGGTGAAGAAGGGAGAGCGCGGTATCCGAATCGTCGTTCCCTACCGCACGCGGGTCGCGCAGGAGGAGGAAGGGCAGCGGGTGGAGAGCATCGCGGGATGGGGAGTAAGGACGGTCTTTGACATTGACCAGACAGTGGGGGAACCGGTCGCCGCCCCACCGATCCACGGCGCACTTACTGGCGACGTGACGGTGGCGGCGATCGTCCGGGAGGAACTGACCGCTTGGCTACGGCGGGAAGGCGTGACGCTCCTGTGGAAGAATACCGGGCGGGCAAACGGGTATTACCTATCCCGCACCCGCGAGATCGCCATCCACCATCACCTGACCGGGATACGGGAATTGAAGACGCTCGTACATGAGGCAGCACACTTCGCCGCCGACCATTGCGGCGAGGTGCGCTGGGAGGATGCCGAGACGGTGGCGGAATCGAGCGCATACGTCGTGCTGGCACACTTCGGCATGGACACAGGCGGTTACAGTTTCGGCTACGTGGCACATTGGGCGCGGGAGATGGCAGTATTCCGACGCAATCTCGCGGCGATCCAGCAGGTCGCCCATCAGCTCATCGTGGCGATTGCGGACACGGGCCAGCATTCTGTGACCGTGTAGTGAACGCCGATGGATGGAAGATGGCTGCCGCCCCCGGCGACGTGGGACGGCGGTAGGCGAACATGGAATGAGGAGACGAAATGCGCAGCGAAGAATTCCCTACGGACATCGCGAGCCTATCTTGGGACACGGAGACGATGGACATCCGCTGTGAGCGGAGCGACAGCGGTACTTCCTTCAACATCGCGCAACGGGTGCGCCATCATAGCCCGACTGGGATGGAATGGGGCTACGCGGGATCGGGGCCTGCGGACTTTGCGCTCAACATCCTCAATCTCTTCCTCCCCGCCGGTGCGGATGGCTGGGACGGCGTCCGGTGCTGGGATAAGAACGTCGTGAGCAGAATAACATGGACGCTCCATCAGGGTTTTAAGTTCGCTTTCGTCGCCGCGCTGCCAAATGAAGGAGGTGTGATCAAAGGCGTACGGATTCGCGCGTGGATCGCCGCGATGACCGCAACTGGCTATGCGGTTTTCGGCATGGCGCGCGATGAGCAGGGGAGGGAATATGAGTGGATTCACGACGACGGGTATGACACCGTAGCCGTGGCCGAGGCGGCGGCAGCAGTGCTGACGAAGACAACCACCGATCCCGATCTCGTGGGATTCACCGCGCGCCGCGTGGTCAATGTTCGTTGATTGTGCGAACAGTTCGGAGAGCGCGGCGCGGCTGCCGATGCCGTTGCCAAGTGCGCCACCCGATCCATCCCTCAAAGCCGACGAACGTCGCGCAGGCGAGTACACGCCACAGAGCGGCGATCGCCGCTCCGTGAAATACAAGTCCCAGATGGAGACCGGAGAGGCATGTCAGCAGGGCGGTTGCCGTCGCGCTCGCACCCGCAACGTTGCGGGTGGACCATGCACCGTAACACCCGCAGGAGGCCGCACGCTGTGTGACCAGTAGGGATGTCTGCACGACGGTCAATGCCGCGAACAGAGCGAGGAGGAGCGCCGCAATGAACCGGGGCGCGATATCGGCGACAAGTGCTGTGGCGAGGACGATCTCGCACCACGGGAACAGGCGGCTGACCACGCCGACTCCCCACGCGGGGAGCAGCCGCTGCTGTCGTAGAATAGCCGCGAACAGGGCGGGCTGCTCCGCCTTGGCGAGCCCGGCGACGCCGAGCATCGCCGCGAAATAGAGCGTCAGCGCGAATCGGAGGAGTGCCACCCGAAGCCCCCACTACTTCTTCTTCAGGAATTCCGACACGCGTTTCCCTTCGCGTGCGATATGAGAGGGGCCGGACGTCGCGCGTTGCGCCCCCGTATGCCCGGGCGCGGGATGCGGCGCGTCGTTGCGAAAGGCGACCTGCAGGCGCGTTTTGTTGGGGTCGAGATGCGCGTAGGGCTTGAGTGACAGATGTAGTTTCCGCTTCGTGAGGGGATGAGCGACCTGTCCTTCGTCGCCGCCCAAGCGCTTCTTCCATTCGGCGATGGTGTCGCCACCAGGATAGGTCTTCCCGTCCGTGCCGACAAGCTGGTAGTCGGGATCGCCGTCGCGGAAGGGGTTAACTTTGATGTCCTCCATGTCTTTCCTCCGTTAATATCCGGCCGGGCATGGGACGCCGGTGTTGAACAGGTACCACTCAGAGCAGTCCACGTCGTAGAATGCATCGAGCAGTTTCTGATCGCGATAGATCGTCCACGAGCCATCCTCATTCTGCAAACACATCTCTTCGGCGATCACAACTCGGACTGCGTCGCAAAGTTGATAGCCCGGCGGCGGCGGACCGGCGACGGGCGGCGGGTAGCCACAACCGCAGTCTGCGCCAACCGGCGGCGCTTTCGCAAGTTCGCGCGCCACCGGTATAAAGGCGACGAGGCCTGCGGTTGCTTTGAGGAACGTTCTTCGTGTCAGCGTTTTCATGCTTCGATTCCTCCATCTCATGAAAACCATCCGTACCTGCGCCCACCGGGCCTGAC
>JALYUS010000058.1 GCA_030853625.1 Chloroflexota bacterium | reverse complement strand
GATACTGCGGCCAATTGGCGGGCGCCGCCGGTGAACTGGCTGTTGTACAGGTCGGCATAGAAGCCGTTCTTAACGAGCAGTTCTTCATGCGTGCCTTGCTCGACGATGCTGCCGTGGTTCATCACGAGGATCAGGTCCGCGTCACGGATCGTCGAGAGGCGGTGGGCGATGACGAAGGAGGTCCGCCCCTGCATCAGTTCCACCATCGCCCGCTGGATCGCCATCTCGGTGCGCGTATCAACGCTACTGGTCGCCTCATCGAGGATGAGAATTGCCGGATCAGCGAGGATCGCGCGGGCGATCGTCAGCAGTTGCTTCTGCCCCTGCGAGATATTACTTGCCTCCTCATTGAGGATCGTTTCATACCCGTCCGGCAAGGTGCGGATGAAATGGTCGGCCCTGGCCGCCCTCGCCGCCTGCACGATCTCATCTTCCGTCGCGCCCTCGCGGCCATAGGCGATATTCTCCCGGATCGTCCCCTTGAAGAGCCACGTGTCCTGCAAAACCATGCCGAACTGCCGCCGCAGGGCGCCCCGCCGCAGATCCGTGATATTCTCGCCATCGACGCGGATCGCACCGCCGTCAATCTCGTAGAAGCGCATCAACAGATTGACGAGCGTCGTCTTGCCCGCGCCCGTTGGCCCGACGATGGCGATCACCTGCCCTGGCCGGACATCAATATTCATGTCCGCGATCAGCGGCGTATCGAGGTCGTAGCCGAAGCGCACATGCTCGAACCGTACCGCGCCCTGTCGCTGTGCGACCACGACCGCGTCCGCCGCATCGGGCATCTCTTCCGCTTCATCGAGCAGTTCGAAAACCCGCTCCGCCGAGGCCATCGTGGACTGGATAATGTTCGCGATATTCGCGAGTTGCGTGATCGGCATGGAGAACTGCCGCGCGTACTGGATGAACGCCTGCACGTCCCCAATGGCGATCGCGCGCCGCGTCACCATGATGCCGCCGACGATGCTGACGAAGACGTAGCCGAGGTTACCGATGAACATCGTCATCGGCATAATGATGCCGGAGACGAACTGCGCCTTCCATCCCGATTCGTACAGTTCGCCGTTCAGCGCGTCGAAGCGCGCGACCGACTGCCGCTCCTGCCCGAACGCCTTGACGATCTTGTGACCCGTATACATCTCCTCGACGTGGCCGTTGAGTTGTCCGAGCGACCGCTGCTGGCCGATGAAATAGCGTTGCGACCGCTTCGCGATCCAACGGGTCGAGAGGAGGCTGAGTGGCAGCGTCGTCAGTACGACAAGGGCTAGCACGGGGCTGATGAGGAACATCATCACGATCACGCCCGCAACGGTCACGAGCGAGGTAATCAACTGCGTCAGGCTCTGTTGCAAGGTGCTGCTGATGTTGTCCATATCGTTGACGGCGCGGCTGAGAATCTCCCCGTGCGTGCGCGAATCGAAGAACTTCAGCGGCAGGCGCGCGAATTTCTCGTCCACCTCCCGTCGCATGCGGTAGACGGTCCTTTGCGCCACGCTCGCCATGATGAACTGTTGCGCGTAGCCGAACGCCGCGCTGATGACGTAGAGAACGACGAGCAGCACGAGGATTCTGCGAATATAGGCGAAATCAACCCCCGCGCCCGGCACGCCCCGCATCCGTGCGACGATCCCCGCGAAGAGTTTCGTCGTCGCAAGGCCCATGATCTTCGGCGCGACGATGCTGAAGATCGTGCTGAGGATCGCCGCCAGGACGACGACGATGAGGCGATATTTCTGCGGCCGGAAGTAGCCGAGCAGCCGCATCAGCGTGCCGCGGAAGTCTTTCGGCTTCTCGGTCGGCATCCCCATTGCCATCGGGCCGCGCCCGCCGAAGAAACTCGCGCCACCGGGCGCGGCGCCGGGTCGCATCGCGTTCTGATTTCGTGGCGCGTTATTCATGCTGCTGCCTCCACCCCAATTTGTGAGGAGACGATCTCGCGATAGACCGCACAGGTTTGCATCAACTCCCGATGGTTGCCGATCCCTGCCACACGCCCCTCGTCCAATACGACGATCCGGTCGGCATCCATCACGGTGCTGACGCGCTGGGCGACGATCAGCACCGTCGCGTCCCCAATCTCCTGCCGAAGGGCCGCGCGCAGGTTCGCGTCCGTCTTGAAATCGAGCGCCGAGAAACTGTCGTCGAAGAGATAGATCTCCGGACGCCGCACGAGGGCGCGCGCGATCGAGAGGCGCTGCTTCTGCCCACCGGAGAGATTCGTTCCCCCTTGCGCGACGGTGGAATCGAAGCCCACCGGCATCTCCGTAATGAACTCGGTCGCCTGCGCGACGTCCGCCGCGTCGCGCACGTCGTCGTCCATTGCCGCCTCATTGCCGTAGCGGATGTTGCTGGCGATGGTGCCGGAAAAGAGCACCGCCCGTTGCGGCACGAAGCCGATCTTCGCGCGCAGGTCCTCCTGCGCCATCTCGCGCACATCTACCCCGTCCACGCGGACGCTGCCGCTGCCTACGTCATAGAAGCGCGGGATGAGGTTGATGAGCGTTGACTTGCCCGAGCCCGTCCCTCCGATGATCGCCGTCACCTCGCCGGGGCCTGCTCGGAAGGAGATGGCGGCGATGGCGGGTTCCTCCGCGCCGGGATAGTTGAAGGTCACATCGCGGAACTCCACATGTCCCCGCTCGCTGTCTGCCTTCCACACCTGCGGCGCGTCGGTGATTTCCGGGGAGACCGCCAGCACCTCGTTGATCCGCTTCGCGGACGCCGAGGCGCGTGGGACCATGATGAACATCATCGTGACCATCAGGAGCGCGAAGAGGATTTGCATCGCGTATTGCAAGAAGGCGATCAGCGCGCCGATCTGCATCTCACCCCGATCAATCCGCATGCTACCGAACCAGATGATCGCGACAGTGGAGAGATTGAGGATCAGCATCATGAGCGGCATGAGCACAGCGACGATCTGATTGACGCGAATGCTCGTATGGGTAAGGTCTTCATTTGCCACGTCGAAGCGCCGCCGCTCCCAGCCATCGCGATCGAACGCCCGGATGACCCGAACGCCCGTCAGCCCCTCATCGAGGATGAGATTCAGGGCATCAATCTTCTTTTGCATCACTTGAAAGAGCGGTAGCGCCTTCGAGAGCGTCAGGCCGATTGCGAGGAGAATGACCGGAATGACGACGACGAAAATCCAGGACAACCCGGCATCCTGATAGATCGCGAGGACGATACCACCAATGCCCGTCAGTGGCGCGCCAATCATCATCCGCAGCATGATAACGAGCACCTGCTGCACTTGCGTCGTGTCGTTCGTCGTCCGCGTGATGAGCGAGGATGTGCCGACGGTGTCGAACTCACGCAGCGAGAAGCGCGCGACATGCGCGAAGAGCTTGCCCCGAACGATCCTGCCAAACCCCATGGCAACCTGCGCGGAGAAATAACTCGCGGCGATCGAGCAGGCGGTGCCGCCGATCGCGACGAGGAGCATGACCCCACCGAGCCGGACGATGTATCCCGTATCCCCCCGGACGATGCCGGTGTCCACGATGTCGGCCATCAGCGTTGGAAGAAAGAGGTTCGCGAGCGATTGCACGAAAACGAGAATGACCACGACCGTGATCGCGCCGCGGTACGGCCTCAGGAAGCGAAATAACTTCAGCATGCTGCACAATCCCCTTTCTCCGGCAACGATCCGCACCGCCGACGATGCCTGTCCATGCTACCGCTCCTCCCGCGCGCCAATCCCGTGCAGCAGAATACCAGCGGCGAGGGCAGGGATGTCCCTACCGCTCTTTTCCAGCGATTCCCGGAACGAGAGATGGACGACAATGCCGATTAATGTGGCCGCCGCGATTGTTGGCGTGATGCCGGGGCGTAGCTCGCCCCGCTCTGCGGCGCGTTCGAAGGCCCGCACGACCGGATCATCGAGTTCGGCGCGCATCGCGTGGCCAAACCGCTCGCGAAACGCCGGGCCGAGTTCACCGATGGCGGAGCGAACGACCATGAAATAGTCGCGCCCCGTGGCGAGCGCGGCGGCGAGCGCGGTGACGCGTGCCGTGAGGTCCCCATCCGTCATCCCAGCCACGGTGATCGCCTTGCCACGCCGCTCGATGACGTGATCGAGAACCGCGATAAAGAGCGCTTCCTTGTCCGCGAAATGATAGTAGATCGCCGGTTTGCTCAACTTACGCGTCTTGCAAATCTCCTCAACGATCTGGCTCATCGAGACGGCGGCGTAGCCGTGCTCCATGAACAACGCCTCCGCAGTCCGCAAGATGAGCGCGCGGGTATCCCCGGCATCCCCGGCTTCCTGAGTCGTCTGCCTTGGTACCTGTGCCTCGCTGACCGACATCCTCACCCCTCACGCGACAACGGACCGAGCAGGGCGCTTACTTACCGTTCGGTAAGCATCGTACTACCTCTCGGTTGCATCGTCAAGGGCGCGACAGCCGATTAGTGGGAAGAAACCACTGCCAAGCGCCATTTTGTTCGCCGGAGAAGGATGAGGCGGAAAACAGAGAAGAGAACGCGGCAGCATGGGCGGCGAGCCTGATGATGTTTCGGCTTCTTCATTCGCTTTGCCGGATCAGTGAACGCTCATGGCGTTATGTTCGTTCTGCCGAGGGCACGTACCGTCGTAAGAATGCGTTGAGCACCGCGTTGAACTCCGCAGCAAATGGCATGATTGACCTCGCTGTCTGTCAATCGTCCAGGGAGCGTCACACTGCCTTGCTCACCGGTTCGCTCACTCACACGGTCTCGTATATCTCCGGCGCCTCGATCTTCACCCCGGCTGCCTGCAACCGAGCGACGATGTCGCCGAGCGCTTCGCGCCCGAACTGCGCGTGCTCCCGCGTGTCGAAGAGGAGGATGGTGATCGCTTTCCCCGCTGCCCGGTCCAGCGCGCTATGCGAATGCTGAATCCCCGGCAGTTTCCCGTAGATCGCTTTCAGATCACCGCCGAGGGCGACGACCTCATCGGCCTTCGCCGGGTCAAACGTGGAGCGAGTGCAGCGCAAGAACATGGCTTCCTCCTCGAACGACGCGCGGGGCGCGAAACCACCTCGCTTCGACACACTCCCCGCCTGAGGCTACCAGACTATCACGATTGTCCCCGCGACGCGAAGGCGAGGGAAAACGGATCAACATACAACCCGTTATAGTGACCAGAATCCCACGAACGCAAGGCGATCAGCACACCAGGCACACTGACCGCCTCGACGCGTACCGGGGAACATCCTCCCGTGCTCCCCCGTGTCTCTACCTGGCCTGGGCCACGACCTCGCGCAGGGCGGCTCCCTCTTTGCTGTAGAACTGGCGCAGGATGCCGATGTCGCTCGAGAGGTTGAAGTCTTTCACCCCGAGAGTGAGATAGTATTCCGCTTCCGCCGCGCTGTTGATCTCGGCGCGCGGCCGCACCCCCATCGTCAGGCAGGTCTTGATCGTCTGCTCGCGCGCCTCCCGCACCTCGGGATGCAGGCCACTGGCGTAATCGCGGTTGGGCTTGCCGATGCTCAAGCCGTAGTCGGCCGGCCCGAACTGGACCATATCAATGCCGGGCACCTTCAGGATCGCTTCCAGGTTCTCCACCGCCCCGCGTTTCTCGACCATGATCGCGATCACGGCATCGTTGTAGTACTGGACGTAGTCCGCGGCGCTCTCGACGTGAATGCGCCCACCGGCCATCCCGTGCGTGAAGTCGTTGCCCGGGCCCTCCGCCCGGACCAACCGGACGACCGCCTCCGCATCCGCCGCTGTGCGGATGTCGGTGAAGAGCAGGTTCTGGATGCCGGCCGACATCGCCCGCACCGTCAGGGGCCATTGCGCCGACTGCTCCATCTTAATCATGCCGCAGAAGTTTGGGGAAAGCTCGATCGCCCGGCCCATGTGATCGAGAGCATGCAGGTCGTACGGGGCGTATTCGGCCAGGAACTCGACATAATCGAACTGGCCACTGCGGCCAATCGCCTCGATCACCGTCGGCCACGCGCTCTGCACCCGCGTCCCGAACGTCGGCTTGCCTTCAGTGAGCAAGGTCCGCAACCGATTCTCGCGCATGTGCGCATCCCTCCTAGTGGTTTACCCACCCCTGCAGATGCAGGCAGTACGCGGCACTCCCGGTATCGGTGGCCACGCAGAACGGGGCACGCGCCCGTTTGCAGCCATCATGTGGCGCCGATCCGTTGCCGTGGTATGCACTATACCGCAGAAAGCCCAGTGATCGGACTGACGGCGGACAACGGACAAGTACCGGCTGACCGCGCGGGCGATGCAGGCACGGTACGAGGAGTATCGCGGCGACGATCGTCATTCCCATCCCTGATCGCGGCGGATACATCCACCCCCGTGGGGACAGGGAGTGAAGCGGGTGACGAAAGTGAGCCGAGAAGACCGTCCAATGGCCCAGCGCCATACCGAATTATCGGAAATCCACATAGACAGGGCACTTCGCACCACGTATACTAGCGCGCAATCCTGTTTCGGGGCTTTCCATATCTTGCGTGCCATCGGGTAGATAAAAAGGGGAGGATTTTCTGATGCGACGCTCGTTGTTACCCTTGTTGATGCTTTTGCTCGTCGGCTTCGTCCTCGCGGGATGTGGAGGTGGGAGCGCGGCGACGGCGACGACTGCCAGGCCAACGACAAGCGCGGCAACCACAGCCCCGGCAGCCGCGACGACCGCTGCACCGACCGCTGCATCATCTGCTGCCTCTCCCCGCCCGGCGGGCAGTAGCGTAGCGGGGACGACCGTACCCGCTGCCGCGACGAGTGCGCCGGTTGGCACGACCGCAGCCAGTAGCGTCACGACGGCAAGCGGCGGCACGATCAAAATCGGCATGATTACCTCCCTCACCGGCCCGTACAACCCGCTCGGTGGCTTCAACAAGCAAGCGGCGGATTTACTCGTCAAGCAGATCAACGACGCGGGCGGCATCAACGGTGCGAAGGTCGAACTTTCGATCGAGGACGATCAAAGCAACCCGAGCCAGGCGCTCACCGCCGTCAAGAAATTGATCGCCAGTAATATCGTTGCCCTGATCGGCCCCGTCTTCAGTTCGAGTTGCGTCGCCATCCTCGATGAGGTCGAGGCGGCGAAAATCCCGATGATTACCCAATGCGCGGCGGATTCAGTCGTCACACCGTTGCGGCCCTATGTCTTTCTTGGCCCGCAATCCACCCGGATCGCCGCCGACCAGTTGCTCGGCTATCTGAAGAGTGTGGGCAAGACAAAGATTGCCCTGATGCACGACTCGACGGAGTATGGCTCGCTCGGCGGCAGCATCATCAAGGCGGACGCTGCCAAATACGGTATCACGAGTGTGGATGAACAACTCTACGAGTTGACCGCAACGACCTTTAT
>JALYUS010000053.1 GCA_030853625.1 Chloroflexota bacterium | reverse complement strand
CTTTCGGTACCTGTACCTGGTCTACCGGAAGGGAGAGGGAGGCAGCCCGGAGGAGGCGCTGTTTGCGGATCGTCCGCTGCTGATCTGCATCCTCCTCTGGGGCGCTACCAGCATCGCCATCCTCTATATCGGCTAGCATTTCGGTTGCGGAATGAGCGGATGCGCGGTACACTGGCGAAGGCCGATTAGCACTCGTATGCGGAGAGTGCTAAATTCGGAACAAATTCCTCGCGATCGTGTTGTATACCGTGAGTGCTCGACAATGAGCGGGGAGAAATAGCACATGATGCAGCAAATCAACGGGGAGGATTGCCATGCCAGGGCGCGATCATGACCCCCATGCAACCTATCGGTTTGGCCTCAGCCTGCGCATCACGACCGACGCATGGCGCCCGGCGCTCGAAGTCTACGAGACCGAGAAAGCGCTGGTTATCCGTGCTGAATTGGCGGGGATCAACGATGAACATCTGCGCGTCGCGCTCGATAGCGACGTGCTGACGATTTATGGCAAGCGGTTGCCGGAAACGCGCGGCGAGAGTGACATGCCTGAGCAGCGTTCATATCACGAGATGGGCATCCCCTATGGGCCATTCCGCGCGCGGGTTGCCTTGCCCTTCCCGGTCATGCGGGGCGCGGTGGAGGCGAACTACGAACACGGGGTACTGACGATTGTTCTGCCGCGTGCGGAGCGCGTGCATATCCATGCGGCGACGCCCGGAGAACCGGTCGCGGTCGGCGCGAGTGACGACGATACAACTCCTGGCGCTATGGGAAAGGATAGTGAATAAATGGCGGGTAAGAAGAAGCGGACAGATGCCGACCCCATCGAAACGGGCGGTGTGCAAACCGATACGCCGGTTGAGGACATGACGGCAGCAGTGGAATCGGAAAATGTGGAGCCGATCAAGGTGAAGCGGCCCGCCCGGAAGGCGCGCATCGAAATCGGGACGGCCGTGCCGGACGACGAGACGATGCCCGAATCCGTCCCGATTTTGCCGCTCCGCAATGCGGTATTGTTCCCGATGACCGGATTGCCGCTGGAGGCGTCGCAGCCGCGCTCACTCCGGCTGATTGACGCGGTCGTCAATGGCGACCGACGCGTCGTTTTCGTCGCGCAGAAGGACAAGGAACTCGAAGGCGCAGGCCCGAATGATCTCTATCAGATCGGCACGCTCGGCGTCATTCAGCAGATGCTGCGAATGCCGGACGGCAATGTCCGCCTCGGCGTTCAGGGCATGGAACGCGTGCGGATTGGCAACTACACGCAGGAAGAACCCTATCTGCTCGCGAAAGTTGAACGCATCCCGGAGACGATCGTCGAAGGGCTGGAACTCCAGGCATTCATGCGCAACATCGTTAAACTGTTCGGCCAACTGGTCGAACTCGTTCCCTATCTCAATGACGATCTCGTGACCGTCGCGGTCAATCTTGACGATCCGCGTCAGTTGCTTTACCTCGTCGCGGGGACGCTCAGAATGGATGTCGAGCAACGGCAGGAACTGCTGGAATTGGACGACATCGCCGCGAAGTTCCGCTGGTTGAACGGCTTCATTTCCAAGGAACTGGAAGTCCTCGAACTCGGCAAGAAGTTGCAGGAGCAGGTACAGGACGAGGTCGGCAAGAGCCAGCGCGAGTACTTCCTGCGCGAGCAGATGAAGGCGATCCAGAAGGAACTGGGCGAAGCAAGCGATCAGGAAGCGGAAATCACGATGATCCGCGAGAAGATCGAAGCCTCCGGTATGCCGGAGGATGCCCGCAAAGAGGCGGATCGCGAACTGGATCGGCTCGCGAAACTCCCTCCGCAGGCAGCGGAATATGGCATCATCAAGACCTATCTCGATTGGATGACCAGCCTGCCGTGGAATATCTCGACTGAAGAGCCGATAGATGTCGTCAAGGCGCGCAAGCAACTGAACGACGATCACTACGACCTTGAGAAGGTCAAGGAGCGCATCCTCGAATACCTCGCGGTGCGCAAACTGAAGCAGGATCGCGCGGTCGAGGGCGAGAAGATGCCGAACCGCGATCCAATTCTGCTCTTCGTTGGCCCTCCGGGCGTTGGCAAGACCTCGCTCGGCCAGAGCATTGCCACGGCGCTGGGGCGGAAGTTCACCCGGATGGCGCTCGGCGGCATGCGGGACGAGGCGGAGATTCGCGGCCACCGGCGCACCTACATCGGCGCGATGCCGGGGCGCATCCTCCAGTCCATCCGGCGCGCGGGCGCGAACGATCCGGTCTTTA
>JALYUS010000045.1 GCA_030853625.1 Chloroflexota bacterium | reverse complement strand
GTCGGGCGGGCATCGGCGCGCTTCGTCTCGGCGGGGCCGATGGCGCAGGCGCGTGGCGCGACCGCCTCCCTGCTCCTCGTCGCCAATGAGGCGCAGGACATTGAACCGGAGCGCTGGGACGCCGTCTTCGATCCGATGGGCGCGAGCACCAACGCCACGACCGTCTTTGCCGGCACCGTCTGGACGCGAAATACGCTTCTCGCTCGCGCGATGGCGCAGGGACGTTCGGCGTTCGATGTTCGGAGTTCGAAGCAGGTGGGATCTAATTCTCCGAACGCCGAGATCCGAACGCCGAACCTGTTCCTCGCCGACTGGCGCGCCGTGGCCTGCGAAGTCCCGGCATACGGGGTGCGGGTACGGCGGCGAATGGCGGAACTGGGCGAGCAGCATCCGTTTATCCGTACGGAATACTGCCTCCAACCGCTCGATGACGCGGGGATGCTCTTCGATGCGGCGAAGCAAGCCCAGATGCGGGGTACTCATCCCCGCCAGCATCGCGCAACGGGCAGCGAAGGCGGTCAGTACGCACTCCTGCTCGATGTCGCGGGGGAAGCGGAGGAGGCGGGCGCGCAGGCCGCGACCGGGCGGCACGGCTTCGTCTCTCCGCACGAGACGCGGCGGGATAGCACGGCGCTGACCGTTGTGGCGATCGTGCCGCCGGACACGAGTGCGCTCGCACTGGTACCGCGACGATGGCAGCGACAACTGGCCGCCTACCGCGTCGTGGATCGTCGCGTCTGGTCAGGCGTCAATCACGTCACGCTGGCGGAGGAGATCGTGGACCTCGCGCAGCGCGTCTGGGCGAACCCGATCTGCGCGCCGGTCGTTGTGGATGCGACGGGGATCGGACATGGCCTGGCGGCAATGCTTCGCGCGTCGCTCCCGCCCGATACCGTGACGCCCTTTGTCTTCACGGCGGCGAGCAAGAACGATCTCGGCTGGCGGCTACTCGCGGCAATCGCGGCGGGTCGCTATCAGGATTACCTCGACGATGGCGCGGACGATACGCGCTGGTTCTGGCGGCAGGTGGCGGCATGCACCTTCACCGTCCGCCCCGGCGTCGGCAGGCAGATGGCGTGGAGCGTCCCCGATCCTGAGACGCACGACGACCTCCTGATGAGCGCCGCTCTCGTCGGCGCCCTCGACGATCACGACTTCCGCAGCCGCATCGCGCGGGGAAGCAATGAGCAATGAGCAATGAGCAATGAAGGGTAGGGACGCACCGCCGTGCGCCCGGTTCCACCGGATTAAGGGATGAATAACGGGTTTTCTGGTTTCACTCATTGCTCGCTGCTCATTGCTCATTGCTCATTGCTGAAGAAAGGGGGTGATTGCAGCACATAGCGCACATTCGTTGGAACAACCCGGAAGAACAAGCGTGGGGCGGGTGACACCGCCCCGTTTCGCACCCATGAAAGGAGTCCGGCATGGACGAGATCAAGGTAGCGGAAGCCCAGGCATCACCTTCCCAGGTGGCAGAGATCGGTGGACCGGCGACGGCGGAGGCAGGCACGGGCGGCGCGGCACAGTTCGCCGTTCTCAGTGCGGACGAGCGGCAGACGCTCCGCGCAACGCTCGCTGAAGCGCATCCGGACACGGTCCACGAACTGATCGGCGGCGAGACCGTCGGCGAGATGGTGGCGAGTCTGGCGACGGCGAAAGCCGCCTACCAGCGCACCATTGAACGGACCAGGGCGGCGATGCCCGTTGCGGCGGGCGGTGGTGGCCGACCCGTCGGCGTAGATGTGTCAAAACTCTCCCCGCTCGCAAAGATTTCGATGGGACTGACGCAGCAATGAGCAACGAGCAATGAGCAATGAGTAGGGCGCGATCCCCTCATTGCTCATTGCTCATCACTCATTGCTTTAGCGACGATAGGAGCGAATCATGGCACTAACACTGGCACAGGCGAGTTTGTTGACGAATAGCATGCTGATCCGGGGCGTGATCGAGACGGTCGTGACCGAGTCGGCGGTGCTGAACTACCTGCCATTCATGGAAGTTGTCGGCTCCGCGCTGGCCTATCCGCAGGAGACGGCGCTGGCCTCGGCCGCATTCAATAGCGTGGGCGGGACCTGGGTCGAGAGTTCACCGACCTTCGCGCAGCAGACCGAGACGCTGAAAATCCTCGGTGGCGACGCGGACGTGGACAACTATCTCGAACGATCGTTCACGCAGGAAAACGACATTCAGGCCGTCGTGCTGCATGAGAAGGCAAAGGCGGTCGCCTATCAATTCAACACCTCGTTTTTCTCCGGCGATACCGGCGTGGACCCGAACTCCTTCGATGGCATTGACAAGCGGATCGGCAACGCGGCGGCGCCGCAGACGATCACCGCCGGGGCGAACGGCGCGGCGCTCGCATTGCCCCTGATGGATCAGTTGATTGACGCGGTGAAGCCGGGGCGGCCCGATGTCCTCTTTATGAGCCGCCGCAGTCGGCGCAACCTCAACCAACTCCGGCGGTCGGCGGGGAACATTCTCCAATCCGATCTCGATCAGTTCGGGCGGATGGTGCTCTGGTATGACGGTATCCCCGTCGAAATTGACGACAACATCCCGGACACCAAAGCGGTCGGCACGAGCGGCGCGATCTGCTCGACGGTCTACGCGCTCAAGTTCGGCTGGAACACCGGCATCATGGGCATCCACTCCGGCGGGATCATGGTAGATCGCATCGGCTCGCTGGAAACGAAGGACGCGAGCCGGAACCGCGTCAAGTGGTACTGCTCCATCGCCCTGATGAACCCGCTCGGCACCGCCCGCCTGATTGGCGTGAACGGCAGCTAGACTTTCCTACCCCCAAACCCCCTCCCTCGAAGGGAGGGGGTTTCTTCTCTCCTTCCCTTCGAGGGAAGGGGCCGGGGGTGAGGAAGAATAGGAGGATGTGATGGTCTCTCCACTGCTCTCCGCTATGACGGCGGGCGTTGGTTCGAGCGCGAACGCGGCGATTGCCGGGGCGCACCGGGCGGCATGGCACACGGCGGACGACGATGTGCGGCTCCAGCGGTACCGGCGATTCCTTGATTTCGACTACGGCAAGCACGATGTCGGGCGGCTCGGCTTCGGGCAGACGCCAATCGTCGCGAACTACGCGCGGGTCTTCGTTCGCAAGGGCGCGAGTTACCTCTTCCCGGAGCCGGTGACGGTTGCTGTGGACGCGCCCGACGATGCACCCATCGCGATGGAGATCGCCGCACGGATCGAAATGGCTCTGGCACATGTGGCGCACGCCAACGACCTCGGCGCGGCGGACCTCGCGACGGCGATTGACGCGGGCGTGCTTGGCGATGGCGCATTCAAAGTGACGTGGCAGTCGGTAGCCGGTAGTGGGCAGTCGAAAACGATTCCCGAACCGCCGACCAGTCAGGTACGGATCGTGCCGGTGGATGTGCAGACGCTCTTTGTCGAGTCCGCGCCGGACGATGTGCGGCGCATGCGGGTGGTGCGGCAGGTGCGCGTCGTGCCCCGAACGGCGGCGGAAGTGACGTACGATGTCTCCTTCATCGCGGGGACGGCGGAGACTGTCACGATCGTCGAGGAATGGAGCGACGCGACGTACCGTGTGCTCATGGATGATGTGCCGGTGCAGGATGGAGCGAACCCGTACGGCTTCATCCCCTATCTCATTTTTCCCAATACGCCCCAGCCGCACGAGTTCTGGGGCGTTTCCGACCTCGCGGACATCCTCGAAGTGAACCGGGCGCTGGACCGGCGTTTGTCTATTCTCGCGCAGATACTGGAACTCTCCGGCAACCCGGTGACGGTGCTGGAGAACGTGACCGGCGCGCAGGGGGTCAATGTCTCACCCGGCGCGCTCTGGGAACTGCCGGAGAACTCCAGGGCATACCTGCTCGATCTACTGGCAGGCGGCTCGGTGGAGCAGCATCTCCGCTATATCGAGGCCCTTTACAGGATCATGGACGATCTCGGCGAGATGCCGCGCATGAGTTTCGGCGAGGCCGGGCAGTCGCGCAGCGGCATCGCGCTGACGGTGCAATTGCAGCCGGTCGTCCAGAAAACAAACCGGAAGCGGCTGATCTGGGGCGCAATCGTCCAGCGGCGCGCGGAATTCGCCCTCCGTCTCCTCCAGCAACATCATGCGCTCGATCTCGGCCCGTACACCCTCGACGATTTCACCCTCCGCGCCGTCTGGGCGCCAATTTTACCGAG
>JALYUS010000042.1 GCA_030853625.1 Chloroflexota bacterium | reverse complement strand
TATCGCGCTCAATCTGCTGAAAAAGGAGCAGACGGCGAAAGTGGGGATCAAGAACAAGCGACTGAAGGCAGGCTGGGACGAGCGCTATCTGCTCAAGGTCATCACCGGATAAGATGCGATTGCCCTGGGTGGAGCCTGCTATCATGCAGCATGTGACAGTGCCGGATTCAGGCTGAGACCGCAATCCCGCATCGTCACAGATGTCGTTGAGAGGTCTGCCCCACTGCGACGGAACGAATCATGCATCGGCGACACCGGAGTGATGGCGATGGGGTATGAACTGCGCTGAGGAAGACCCGATGCTGGATGCGGCGGATGTGCGCCCTTTGCTTGAGCAATGCCAGCGGCACGATCGTGCGGCGTTTGCCGAGTTGTTCGAGCGGTATCATCAGCGCGTCTTCCGCAGCGCCTATGTCGTCGCGCGCCGCCCGGAAGCGGCGGACGACATCACCCAACTCGTCTTCGTCGAACTTTTCTCTGCGTTGCGCCGCTTTGATCTCAATCGCCCCTTCCTCCCGTGGCTTTACCGTATCGTCCATAATGTCAGTGTGGACTATCTCAAGCGCAACCACCGCGCCGGGGAGACGACTCCCGCGATGGATGGTCACCTTGATGCGCTGATGGGGCCGGATCCCGATCCCGGCCCCGCCGACCATGCCGAGCAAGCGGAATTGCGTCGTGCGATCTGGCAGGCGATGGGGCGCCTCCCCGTCAACCAACGATCCGTGCTGATGCTCTGCTATTACGCCGATCTGCACGAGCAGGAGATGGCCCTCGCGTTGCACGTCCGGCCGGGCACAGTGAAGTCGCGCCTCCATCGGGCGCGGCAGGCGCTGCGGGCCGAACTGACACGCGGAGAACATGCCCTCACTGCCGAATACACGCGGTCCCTGACCGATGGCGCTCCCTATCGGGAATCGGCGCAGGGAGGGGGTGAGTGACGATGGATCATACCCCTGAGCCATTGCCCCCATCGCCATCACCGAGCGCCCCGGTGGGGGACGAGGCGCAATTGGAGACGCTGCTCCGGCAAACAATCGCGGAGCAGACTGCGGACGTTGCCACGTTACCGGACGCATTGCCACGGCTGAACGCACGCCTCGACGCGACGCGTGCGCCGACGCGATGGTTCGGGCCGCTCCGATTGGTCGGAGCCGTCGCTGTCGCGCTGATCCTCCTTGCCCTCGTCACACCGGTTGGGCGTCTCGCCGCCGCCAATGTCACTCATGGTGTACGGAGTGCGACGCAAACGATCATCACGACGGTGAAGCAGATCGCCTCCGGTACGAGCGACAACGGCACGCCGCCCCCGCAAGGAACGCTGCCCGCTCCCAATGCGACCGGCGCTTCGGCATCGCGCGCTGTCCCGAAGAATGGCGTGGGATCAGCCATTAGCGGTACTGCCGCGAATCCGTCGTCAGTAACCCGAACAGGCACACCGGCTGGCGCTGCGAGCCAGATTGTTCCCTTATCCTCGACGCCGACGCCGCACGCGGCCGATCAACCGACGGCAACGGGCGCTGCCATCGGGACCGCCACCACGACGATCACGCCACCGACGGGGGCGACACCCCTCGCCAGCACGCGGGCAGCGGATACACCAACGCCTGCTGCTGCGACCGCATCACCGGCAATCGCCGCCACGCCAGCAACTATCACGATCAATGGGAGAGCGACGCCGATACATGAAACGGCGCCGCCCGCACCTCTCCCTTCACCGCCTTCGCATCCATAAACGACGGGGAACCATTGCGCCCTCGCGTGAGAAGGATAGATGGACGAGGGGCGTTCTGCGTCGGCGTCTCCTCTGGGTGGGCGGTGGCTGTATGGATAGGACAGAGAAAGAATCGGTCATGCACATCGCCATCATTGAGGATGATCCGGGTCTGCGAGAGATGATGACCGTCCTGCTCGGCGACGAGGGGTTTACCGTGATTGCCTGGTCATCCGGTGTGGGCGCCCATGCGATGACTCTGCGCGAGCGTCCCGATCTTCTTTTGCTCGACCTCCGCCTGGAGGAGAGCCGCGCGGGAATGGCGGTCCTCGACGAGATTCGGAACGACCCCCACACGCGCGATACCGCCGTTATCGTCTGCTCAGGGGATGTCCACTTCTTGCGCGAGCACGGCGCGCGACTGCGCGCGCAGGGATGCGGTGTGATCGAAAAACCATTCGACATCGGGGAGTTGATCGCGATGATCCGTGGCTTCGCTCCCACTCCCGGTGCGACTGACCGCGCCTTCTGCTTCTGACGACGCTGCACGAACGGCTGAATGCGTTCATGCAATTTCGTGTGCGCCCATCACATTCGTGCCTGCGATGACGTTTTCATCGATGAATGGTGTCTCTTTCATGTATTGAGAGACGGGGAGCGTATGCCCGGCCTGATCCTTTCACGTCGTGCCATGATGAAGACCGCGCTCGCAACGGGTATCTATGCTGCACCGGCAATCGTGTCTGTTGTCACTACGAGGGAGGTTGCCGCCGTGAGTCTCCAGCCATCACCAGGGAGTGGAACCGTCAGGTTCGTACCATCCGGTGCGGGGTACAGCGGGCAAGGCGTCGGGTTCCCGCCGAACCTTCCCTTTCTCTTGCTCCTCTCCGATACGGACGGCACACTCCGCGCGATGCAGGTGATCCTGACCGACAACGTAGGCTCCTTTAGCG
>JALYUS010000004.1 GCA_030853625.1 Chloroflexota bacterium | reverse complement strand
GCGGATCGGCGGCAAACTGGGCGAGCGGATCACCGGGGGCGAGGGAGATGATGCCAAACAGGACGATCGAGATGGCGATCAAGGTCGGCACCGCCGTCACCAACCGTCGGATGATGTACTTGCCCATTGCTGCCCGTTCCTCTCGCGCGATCACTCTATTGTTATCACCGTATCATGAAAGAGTATGCCATATTCTGTCAAGGAATGGGAGAGACAAACGCAGGGAGTTCGCTCGCTTCCTTTGTGCATCAGACCAGAAGTACCGCGATAGACGGCGATGTACGTGTACACCGATCACCGTGCGGCGATCTGCTACACTCACAAATACGTGCAATGTGCGTACAGCGATCACTCATGCGAAAGGAGACCGCCTGATGTCCTTCCCAGAATACTTGCCCCTGCGCCAGAAAATCGTCACGACTGCCCAAACGCTCATTACGCGAGAAGCGATTTCCCCCGCGCATCTGTCGAACATCTCGATTCGCACCCCGGAGCGCGATATGATGCTGCTCACTTCCGGCGGCTGGATCACCGACATGACGACCGACGATATTGCCCTCGTCGGTTTCGACAGCACGGTCCGCGCCGGGCAACTCCCCGGCGGTACGTTCGAGATTGTCGAGATGCACAGCAAAGTGTATGAGAAGCGGCCGGATATCGGCGCGATCATCCACACGCACTCACCGTACGCGACCGCGTTCGCCATCGCGAACAAGCCGCTTCCTTGCGTCTATGAGGCGATGGCCCGCTTCGATATGCACGACGGCGTTCCCGTCGCGCCCTATGCACCACGCGGATCGAAGGAATCAGTCACGAATATCCTCAGCGTCATTGGTGAGAAAACGCGGTGTGTCCTCCTGCAGAATCATGGCATCCTCGCCTTCGGCGAAACAATTGAGGTGGCGATGCTAATGGCGCTCATCCTCGAAGAGGCGGCGCATATGGCGATCCTCGCGGAATCGCTCGGTGGCGCGACGATCATCCCGGAGGATCAGGCGTTCTATGCCCTCCAACGCACTCGGCAGTATGCCGATATGATCGTCACACCGGCGGACGGCGAATAGCACTCTCCGCATCACCTTCCTCTGACGTAGACGAGAACGCCCCGGCAATCTGCAATGATTGCCGGGGCGCTCAAAGGAAGGAGAGGAGAAGAATTGTGCTAATTATCGCCGTTCGTGGCGGCCTTCGGAGCACGCTTGTAGGAGCGTGCGCGGAGCGCCGCGCCGACGCCAACCGCTGCCACACCGGCGACGACCGCCGCTGTGATGCCGTTGTTCGTCTCCTGCTTCGGTGCGCCCGTCTGTGGCATCACCGTCGTGCCGCCACCCGTTGAAGTCGTTGCCCCACCCGTACCGGTCGACGTTGTTGCGCCGCCCGTACCCGTTGAGGTCGTGGCGCCACCGGTACCCGTCGCCACAGGCGTGGTCGAACTGGCGCTCGCACCGAGGATCGGCCCCGCTGCCTTGAGGACATCCGCTTTCGTGGCCGGTGCAGCGAAGGCGCCCGCCACCGGCGTCACGCCCCCTTGCTTCCGCCAGATGCTCGCGTGCTCGCCCTCAATGTTGTGGATCTGGACCGCAACGGTCAGGAGATCGGGACTCTGGATGGACGGCGCCGCGCCGAGATAGGCAGCCGCACCGAGGTCTTCGACCGTGATGAGAAACTTGACGATGTTGTCCCGCGTGTCGAACGCCGGGTAGTTATACTTCGCCTGCGCCGCGACGGGCGTGCCGCCCAGTTTCTGGATCGTCTGCGTGATTGCCTGCACATGGGCCGCTTCGTGCGCGCCGAATTGCGTTGCATAGGACTGCTCGTCGCCCGTCAGTTTTCCGCTTGCCACGATCTCCTTATACATCTCGTTCTCGAGATGCTCCAGGGTCAGGGCGTAATTCAGGACATCGAGATCGTTTGTGAAGTCTGCCACAGGATTCCTCCTCTATATGCGCGTGCGGCGTTTAGCCGATCAGCGGCGTAACCTTTGCGTTCACTTCGGCGGTCGTGAAAACCTCGCTCAATGCGCCGGAGACGGGCGTCTTGTTTCCCGCCAATTGCTGAGTGATGGCGAGTTGCCGCGCCTCTACCTGGACAATCGAACCGGCGACGCCGAGGAGCGACTTGTCCGTCAACTTGTTCGCTGCACCCGTGTAGGCGCCGACGCCGACCGGCTCAACCGTGTTGAGGAACGAGAGAACCTGGGCTGCGGTCTGCGTCTTGAAATCGGGGAACTTGTATGTGCCCTGCTTGGCGATATTGGCGTAGTTCGCGCCCTGAAGCGCCTTCGTCAGCGCATCCACATGCGCCTGCTCGAATGTACCGAACATGGTTGCGAGGGTCTGAGCATCACCCGTCAGTTTGCCGCTGGCGACGATCTGCTGATACATGACATTCTCGAGGTGTTCGAGACCGAGGGCGAAATTGAGGATGTCGAGATCGCCGGATGTCGCCGCGAGAACAGACTCCGCGTAGCCGAAGCCGAGGTTGAAGAGATTGTTGCCGCCCATCGCGAGCGCGCTTGCCGCGCCCACGGCACCCGCCGCACCCTTGAAGAGGGTTCGTCGGTTGAACTCGGTTGTAATTAGTCGGAGATAACGATCCTGCATGGTGATTCTTCCTCCGTGAGCCCTGACACGTCGTCAGGAATGCGATCCGGGATACTCGTCGCGCGCCGAGTGGTTCCATCTAAACCCTCTTACGCAGGGACAGATGGATCGGATCAATGGAGGGTGATCTGCTATCGAGAAGAAATGGCGATTTCAGTTGAGAGATGCACGCGCCGCACGGATTTGTGCCGTGTGCTCCACCGCGTGGCTCGCGTAGATTTCCAGCCAATCCTCGGCGGTGTAATGGCCGGTGTCGGTGTGCGTTCCCGCGCGTGTCCACTCCGCATCGGTCATCCGGTGGAGGATTTCGGCGGTGGTGCGGCGGGCGGCCCTGAATGCTTCGAGCGAGGCGGTCACGGGCCGGTCGTAATGAAGCCGCCGCGCGAATGCGTCCTGATCGTAGCCGAGAATCGTCGGGTTCTCCGCCGCGAGGAGCAGACGCAACCGGATCGCTGAGGTCATCTCGCTATCCGCGAGATGATGGATGATCTCTCGCGTCGTCCATTCGTGCGAAGCGGGCCGCGCATCCATCTCCGCGTCCGTGATGCCGTGGAGCGCATCCACGATCAACTGATAGCCACTCTCATACTGCGCAATCAACTCCGCGCGTCGGTCCAGATTCACCACTCGCTCCTTTTGATCGTCTTTTCTCTTCTCGCATGGATGCGTACGAACGTTCCACTCTTAAGAAGATTGGCGGGAGACGAAGCGATAGCCGATGCCCCATTCCGTCTGGATATAGGGGAGATGTTCGGGGACGCCACCCAGTTTCTGCCGCAGCCGCCCCACGAAGACTTTCAGATAGTGTACATCGCGGACATACTCCGCGCCCCAGACATGCGTGAGCAGGAAGTGATGTGGGAGCACCGTGCCGGCATGCTGCGCCAGCACCGCCAGGAGGCGAAACTCCGTGGAAGTGAGATGGACCGTATTGCCCCCGACACGCACCTCATGGGTCGCGAAGTTGATGGACAAATCGCCGAGTACAACAGTTGAATGGGAGGGAATGGGCGATTCGTTCGTCCGCCGCACCAGCGCCCGCATCCGGGCAAGGAGTTCGAGATGATCGAAGGGTTTGGTCAGGTAATCATCGGCGCCGAGATCGAGCGCGCGGACCTTATCCAGCGTGTCGCTATGAACCGAGAGCATCAGGATCGGCACCCGGGACGCCTCGCGGATGCGTCGGCACACCTCGAAGCCGTCCGGCGGCGGCATCGCCACATCGAGGATCACGAAATCCGGTGGCTCGGCGGCGAACGAGCCGAGCGCCTCCCGGCCATTGACGGCGATCGTTACCTGACACTCCGGCCAGATCATCCGCGCGCCGAAAGCGAGCACTTCGGCGACACTGCGCGTATCCTCGGCGATCAGCAGTTTCAAAGACATTATTCCGCTCCTTTCACGGGGCAGGGTAGGAGAATATGGAAGACCGCACCGCCCTCCGGATCACTCTCCGCCCACATCCGCCCCTCGTGCAATTCGACGATTCCGCGCGCGATCGCCAGCCCGAGTCCAGAGCGAACGAACGCCGTGACACCGGGCGGCGCACCTCGATAGAAACGCCGGAAGATTGCTTCTAGTTCCCCGGGCGGGATCCCCGGCCCATTATCGCGTATCATGAGATGAATCTCGCTGGCCGTGGCAGCGCCGCTGATGACGATGCGCGTGCCTTCCGGTGTATAGCGATGGGCATTAGCCAGGACATTGACCACGACCTGCTGCAACCGTCGCGAATCGCCCTCGCACAGGAGTGGCGTAGGCACGTCAACTTCCAGCGTTTGTCGCTTCTCCGCGAGCAGGGTCGCGACGGTCGCGGTCGCGTCCCCGATGACGATGCGCAAATCGAAGGGCTTGCGATCGAGACGCAACACACCCGCCTCGATCTGATTGAAGGCGAGCAGATCGTCAATCATTACGCCGAGATACTCCGTGTTGTGCCGGACATTGCGCAGGAGTTCCGCCTCGCTCGGTTGGAGCCGCTCCAGGGCGCTTGTCTCCAGCATGCCAAGCCCGGCACGGGCGGCGGTAAGCGGCGTGAGCAACTCGTGCGAGACGGTTGCGATAAAGTCGGCTCGCACCTGATCGAGTGTCGCCAGTCGCTCGGCCTCGGCTCGGACCTGGCGGGCTGCGTCATGCTCCAGGGTGAGCCGCCGCGTGACGATGGCCATACCGGCCCCAACCAAGCCGAGCATGACAAGGCGGGCAACGAGTTGACGAACGTCTCGGGGGGTTGATGACCAGAGAGGGAGCATAGACTCGATCACGGCAGCCACGATGGCGACGACAGCGGTGTAGAGGAGCGTATCGCGGAGCGTCAGACTGGCCGCTGCGGAGTCAACGGCGAGAAAGAAGAGGACGAAAAGCGGTCCGCCCGGTTCCGTGCTGACCAGATAGAGCAGGGCCGCGACCAGCAGATCCGTGAAAGCGACCCACGCGAAGGAGCGCAGGTTCGGCCGCCAGCGTTGCAATAGGCCAACGAGGAGGTTATAGCCGATGAAGATGAGGATGAGCGCCCAGTTCGGCACCCCACCGCGACTCGGCCCCGGTCGCACCACCGTGAGCAGCAGCAGCACCGCCAACGTCGCCCAGCGTAACCAGCGGAGCGCCCAGTTTAGGAACCGATAGGTCTCCAGCGGAACGGGCCGTGTGATGTTCGCGAACCTGTTCACGCTCATTACCTTATAAATAGGATCTTAGTCTCTACAATCGAAATTCTCTCCGTGCAATTAGGGTGCCATCAAAATCGAGGGCCATCCCAACAATGGGATGGCCCTCGATATCAAAGCGCTTGGATGATGATTGGCGCGGATCGGTTCAGGGACTACGGCGCGCCACGGGTGAGCGAGGCGCCCCGGCCCGGATCGGCAGCCTGCGGGGCCTCTGGGGCTTGGTTAATAAAGGCGATCACCGGGCAATTGACGATGACGTTCTCTTCGACGAGCGGTATGTCGTCGGTTGCCAGGATAAGGCCCTGGGCCGCGAGTTGGCGGATCTGGTTCGCATCCTTCTGCGCCGTGTTCAGTCCCTGCGCGACTGCCGCATCAGTCCACGTTGGAATTTGGAGGTCCCAGAGCGGCGTATAGAGGCGGGCCAACGCCGGGTCGCGCAGGGTGGGGAAGGCATCGAGTACATTGTGTGCGTCGCCGCCGAGCCGCAGAGCCTCTTGCACAATCCCGTCCTGGGGATTGGCGTTCTCGGCGTTACGACCATTGATGATCACATGATTCAGTCCCTGTCCTGGCGGGCTTGCCAGCACCGTCTGCCCATTCGAGAACGCGAAGATCGAGGAGCGCGCGCCTTCCTGCGAGGTTCGCGTGTTCGGGGAGGGGATGAGCATGAGCGCCGGGATGAAGGTGCCACGCTCGATCACCGCTGTGAGGAGATTGGAGGCGGAGAAGCTGTGGTAGAAGATGTCCTGGCCGTGCGAGAAGGCGCGCACCATCAGGAGATCCGCAGTCATCCCGGTGGTGTCAATGCCCAGGAGCCGGTCATGTGTATTGGTATGGGCCACGACATCGAACGGCCCCGCGCCAACCGCGACGATCGGCGCGTTATAGACAACGTTGCCGAGGCGGACGAGATCGCTGTACTTGGCGTCCGCATCCGCGCCGGAGTGGAAATCGTTGGGCGGGAATCCTTTAGGGCCGGCCACCAGCAGCCGCACCGGCGCGAAATTGGGGGCGCCGGCAAATGTCACCATGTCATGGCCAAGAACCGGGTTCGCCGATGTGACTTGCTGGACGGCCGGGGAACCGGCGGGGATATTCGCCAGCCGGGGGGCGAAGTTCAGGCCCAAATCGCTCGCGATGCCCTCATCGGATGCTTCGGTGATGACGTACCAGACCGGCTGACCGTTGAACGTACCCTGGAACAATGGCGTCCGCGCGAAGTGCCTGGTGACGTTGACGGCGATCGTACTCTTGATAGTGAACTTGCTGGCGGGCAGCATCTCGTCGTCCGCAGCCCTCACCAGCGTTTCCTGCATCGCGACGTTGCTGCCAAAGGCCGAGAGGGCCAGAGCGCCCGTACTCGCAGCGAGGGCGCCTTTGAGCACGCCGCGCCGGGTGTACATCCCATGCAATGGATGCGTTGGGGAGTATCGTTCGTTCGTCATGCTGATTGCTCCTTCGTAGCTATAGATTCCCGCCTGCGGCGCTCCCGTGCAATCGGTCGTCGCGAACTCCTCGGAGTGATCCATATGGCTCACTCCGTCACCATCCTATCAATCAAAAACCAGCATTCTCGTTAATACTCGTAACACTTTCATCGCTATTGGTGAACAAAAGTGAACAGCGCAGAGACGGACCCGTCCTCACGACACCACTAAGGCGACGTTCTTCGGCTGTTTACCATTGTTCACATATTGTTACGAAAATCGTGACGATTGCTTACTATCATAGGTAAATTTAGCGTGTAATATAATTGAGGGAGGTGATGTGGACGGTGATCGGTGACATCAGAACACGACCCGCATTCGATCTCGGTATCCTCGCCCTCCTCGGTGCGGGGCTGGTGGCTGGGTCGTGGCAGATCGCCCGGTGGTCGTTCGTGCCAGATCATCCCGCCGCCTTCGGGGCGATTTTCGTCGCCGAACTCGTCCTCTATGTGCTGGCATCCGTCTGGGTGGCCCGCCGCCAACTGCCCACGCGCCCGACGCTCATCACGATCTTCGTCGTGGCGGCAGCGGCGCGACTCCTGCTCGTACCCGCCGCGCCGACCTTCTCGGACGACATCTATCGGTATGTGTGGGACGGACGCATCCAGTCGGCGGGCATCAACCCGTATGCCTACCCGCCCGACGCCCCCGAACTCGCCCGCTTTCGCGACGACGCGATCTATCCCAGCATCAACCGCAAGCCCGTGCGGACGATCTATCCGCCCGTCGCCCAGGCATTTTTCCGCGCCGTCTATACCATCCATCCCGACAGCGTATCATGGACGAAACTCGTCCTGACGGCGTGCGACCTCGCGGCATGCGCCGCGCTGGCGATGCTCCTGCGCGCGGTCGGCGCGCGTCCGGAGCGCGTTATCCTCTATGCGTGGCACCCCCTCCTCGCCCTTGAAGTCGCGCACAGCGGGCACCTCGATGTCCTCGCGGTGTTGCTCGTCGTGCTGGCGGTGTGGACGCGGGTATCGGGGCGGTTCGGCAAAGCGGGCGCACTCCTCGCAGGCGCGGCGCTCGTGAAGTTCTACGCCCTCGTCGCCCTCCCAGCTTTGCTCGCCCGCTCGCGCCGCTCGCTCGCCATCTTCCTCGGCGCGCTCTGTGGGGTCGTCGTGCTGGCATATCTCCCCTTTCTTGCCGTGGGATTGCACGTTCTCGGCTACCTCGGTGGGTACGTTGCTGAGGAGGGTATCGCCTCCGGCAAGCGGTATTACCTGCTCCAGCAGGGCGTTTGGCTGGTGCGCCACGCCACGGGTGATCCAGGCATCGGTATGCCAGCCATCGCCACCCTTGTCTACCAGATCGGCATCGTCGCGGGGATGGCGACCATCGCCCTCTGGTGCATCGTCCACCCTGCTTCGTCGGCGCGGGAAATCGCGGACCGCATCGCGCTCCTCTTCATCGTACTGTTCGCCCTCGCGTCACCCGTGCAGTCGTGGTACATGCTGCTGCTGCTCGCCACGCTCCCGCTCGTCAGCCGCAGGATGCTCCTTCCCGCCAGTCTCGTCATCGGCGGCGCAGCGTTGGTCTATCTGACATGGTGGCTTCCCGACTCACCCGCGTGGCCAATCGCAACGGACTACGATCTGCGCGCAGTAGCGGTGGCGATCCTGCTCATCGGCGCAGCGCGCAGATGGATAAACGACCATCGGGCTGCAAATGTGTCCACGAGACGAGCAATTACCGGCCACCCCGCGCACGATCTCCCGCTCTCCGCGCCCACTGATTGAGCGCGTGTCGCGCATGAGCCGAGCGTCAATGCAGTCAGCGAGGAATGGGAACGGAGCCGAGAACGCGGCCGATCACGACATCGCCGGTGATGCCCGCGAGTTCCGCTTCGGGCCGCACGATCAGGCGGTGGCGCAACACCGGGGCGGCGAGCGCCTTAACATCGTCCGGCACGACATAGGAGCGGCCATCCAGCGCGGCGAGCGCCTTCGCCCCTTGCAGGAGCGCGATCGCGGCGCGCGGGCTTGCGCCGAGCAACAGGTCGGGCAACTGGCGCGTCGTCCAGATCATCGCCTCGATGTAGCCGATGATTGCCTCGTCCACCCGCACCGCTTGCATAAGGCGGCGGCAGGCGAGAATGTGCGCCGGATCGGAGACCGCCGCGAGGCCCGCGCGCTCCAATGCGTGCGCGTCGAACCCGGCGTTAACGCGCCGCAGCAAGTCGGTCTCCGCTTCGTACGGCGGGTAGGTGACGATCAGTTTGAAGAGAAAGCGGTCGAGTTGCGCCTCGGGGAGCGGATACGTCCCCTCGAACTCAATGGGATTCTGCGTCGCGATCACGGTAAAGACGGGCGAGAGCGCATGCGGCTCACCGTCAATCGTCACTTGCCGCTCCTCCATCGCTTCCAACAGCGCGGATTGCGTCTTGGCGGGGGCGCGATTGATCTCATCGCCGAGCAATACATCGGTGAAGACCGGGCCGCGACGGAGCGTGAATTGGCCGGACTGGAGGTCGAAGACGTTAGTGCCGGTGATGTCCGATGGCATGAGGTCGGGCGTGAACTGGACGCGCCGGAATGTACCGCCGACGAGCGTGGCGAGCGTCTTCGCCATCAGCGTCTTCGCGGTGCCGGGGACACCTTCGAGGAGAGTATGCCCGCCGACGAGCATCGCCACCATCAGAAGGCGAAAGACTTCCTCCTGCCCGACAATCACTTTCGCCGCTCCCTGCGTCAGCCGCTCCGACAGGTCGCGGACCGTCCCATCCGATGATGCGGGCGCATCCGTCGGCAAACCGGGTGGCGTGGGGGCAGAACGATAGGCGCCAGGTACGGGCGCGCTCATTGCACGATGCTGAGGTTCTTCGCCTCCAACCACCCCATTCGGCGGTCTTTCAGCACCATGACAAAGTCCGCGTTGCTCGTCTCATCCGCCTGAGAATACTTCGCGACGGTGAATTGCGTCCCCTTCGGAATATGCCCGAAGACGTGATGATACGGATATTCGCGGGTCGTCGTCACGTAATCGTTGAGTTTGAAGTAGATCATCCGTCCGCACTCTCCCTCATGGCAGCCTTCACAGCCCGGCCCTTCTTCCGAGCGTTTATACCATAGTCGGGGAAGTTCGGAGTTCGGAGTTCGAGGTTCGGAGCAATGGGATCGCATTACCTCGAACCTCGAACCTCGAACTCCGAACTTCCCCCGCATTATCAGACGGGTTAAATCTTTCCGTGCAAGGCACGTTTGCCACTACTCACTTTCTTCTGTTACACTCACGGGATACGATTGAAGTCGAAAGGGAGGTGAGAGTGTCCATGCAAACGCTAACTGCCGTATCACCTGACGAGGCCGCGCTCCCATTACGGGAGCGAAAGAAGCGCAAGACGCGGCGCTTGATTATCAATACCGCCATCGAACTCTTCGCCGCGCGCGGGTTCGATGAAGTAACGCTGGAGGATATCGCCGCCGTCTGCGATGTCTCCCGCGGCACGGTCTTCAACTATTTCCCGTACAAGGAACTGATGATCCTTGAATTCATGGACGCCTACATGTCCGACCGGTTGGCGGCGATCCGCGCCGGGCTGGAAAGTGGCACGGAGCCGACAAAACTCCTCTGGCAGGCTCTCGATGTCCCAAAGGATGCGGCGGTCCAGTGGCCGACGTTCCTCTGCATTACCGCCCGCGAACTGCTGCACCACGAACAGGACCGTGCGGACGCGGCACAACGCTGCCTCTCGTACCTCCCGCTCGTCGCGGAGATCATTGCGGCGGGGCAGGCGGCGGGCAGCATCCGCGCGGAGAACAACCCGGAGGGGTTGGCGCTCTATCTGACGGAGGCGAGTTTGGTTTCCATCGCCCGCAATTGCACCCGGCTGACCGGCGCGGATTTGGATGAACTGATCTCGAACCGGCAACAGGTATTGATGAATGGCATCCTGGCACGATAAGTCACGCTCGTATCATTTGCACCTGTAGCAAGTCCGCCAGAATCGAACCACTACGAGGGAAAGGGCATAACGCAGAGGACGCAGAGCGCGCAGAGAAAGATAATTGATTTTCTCTGTGTTCTCTGCGTCCTCTGCGCGCTCTGCGTTATATCCCTTTTCCCTCCTGGCATTTCTTATCGCCGGGCGATGGGACGGAGGGTGTCATCGTCGTTGATGAGGAGCCGGGAGGTCAACCATTTGACAGTGACGAGAATGGCGAAGGAGACGCAGACGAGTACGGCGGACATCGCGAGCGCCGTGTCAAAATGTGAGGCCTGTTCCTCCTGAAAAATGGCGAGCGGGATCGTCTGCGTGACGCCTTGATAGTTTCCCGCGAAGAAGATCGTCGCGCCGAACTCTCCCAGGGCGCGCGACCACATCATCACCATGCCGCCGAGGAGCGACGGAAAGGCGAGCGGCACGGTGATCCGCGTGAAGGTATGCCATCCCGAACTGCCGAACGTCGCCGCAACCATCTCCAACTCCCGATCCACGCCCGCAAACCCCGCCTTCGCCGCCTTGATGTAGAACGGCGCGGCGACAAAGCATTGTGCGAGGACGACCGCGACGGTCGTGAAGGGGATCGTGACGCCAAACGCTTCCAATGGCCCGCCGAGTAGCCCGCGCCGCCCGAAGGCAATCAGCAAGCCCAGTCCCGCCACGGACGGCGGCAGCACCATTGGCAAATCAATGACGGAATCAAGGATGCCGTAGCCGGGGAAACGATACCGTGCCAACAGGTAGGCGACGGGAGTGCCGAGCAGCACCGTCACCCCCAGCGCAATGGCGGTGGTAACGAGGCTGAGGCGCAACGCATCGCGCACGAGTGGCAGGCGAAGTGCGGAAAAGAGCGCGCCGTGCGGCAGCGCCTTCCAGAAGATCGCATAGATCGGCAGCAGTAGAAAGAGCAGGAACGCGACTGAGCAGGCGGCGAGCAGTGCGAACTCCACCGAAGCGCCGCGATGCGTGCGGCGATGCCGCCGAGGGAGCGGCGCACGCTTCTCCGGTTCGCTCGCTACCGTCGGCTGTTCAAGTACCTTCATCCGCTGATTCCGCTCTCCATTTGGGCGCTCTTTCCCCAGAGATTTCCAGCGATAGGCGGGACGCAGGCTGAAGCCTGCGCCCACCCAAACAACCCGCTTGATTCTCTCACATGCCGGGCGCGAAGCCGTACTTCTGCAAGATCGCCTGCCCATCCGCCGAGAGCAGGTAGCTCACGAACTGCTGGCCGAGCGCGGCCTGTTTGGCGCCTTTGACCAGCGCGACGGGATAGGTGGCGATGACATTCTGCGCGTCCGGGATTGGAATGAGCGTCAGTTTGTCTTTCGCCGCCTGCGCGTCCGTCGTGTAGACGATCCCCGCGTCTACCTCGCCGAGTTGCACCTTCTGAACAATCGCCTTGACGTTGTCCTCCTGTGAGACGGTGTTCGCGTTCACCTTCATCTTGAAATCCGCGCCGTACTCCGGCAACTTGCTGAAATTGTCGAGCGCCGTCTGCGTGTACGCGCCGACGGGGACGCTCGGCTGCGTGGTATCGAATTTGATGCCTGGCTTGACGAGGTCCTTCGGCGTCGTGATGCCCGCTGTATTCTCCTTCGGCACGATGATCACGAGTTTGTTCCTGACGAAGGTTTGCGGCGTCCCGGCAATCACACCGCCTTTGATAGCATTCTCCATATTGGGCTGATCGGCAGAGGCGAAAACATCTGCCGGGGCGCCCTGTGTCAGTTGTGTGACTAGTGTCGGTGAGCCGCCAAAGTTGTACTGCACCGTGACGCCGGGATGCGCCTTCTCGAAGACAGTCTTGATTTCGGTGAATGATTCCGTCAACGATGCCGCCGCAAAGACAGTCAGCGTGCCGCTGGTGGCGGCGACGGTGGGCACAGTTGTCGGAACAGGGGAACTCGTCGCCGCACTTCCACCGCACGCGGTTAGGAGGATTGCCAGGAGCCAGAAGGAAGGAATGATGCGCCGCCAATGCTGAATCACGATGGCCTCCCGCTGTGGTATGTCGCCTGCCGCCGGTGTACACTGACCTGCGTACCGTATGGCAATCTACATCACGTTGATCTAGGTTGCAATGATATAGGGTGACACGAGGTGTTAAGCATGCCGCTTCGCTATGCAATTCTCTGGTGTCTCGCGCGCGGTATCCGCCACGGCTACGACATCCGCCGCGCCCTGGGGGAGATGACCGATGGACTGTGGGAGATCAATCCCGGCCACGTCTATCAGGCATTCCGCGCGCTCGAACGAGACGGTCTCGTGACGCTGACCGAGATCGTCCCGCAGCACAATCTGCCGGATCGCAAGGAGTATGCACTCACCCCGGCGGGACAAATCGCGCTCGCGCAGTGGATCGGCAAGCCGGTTCCGGCGGAACGCCCGAACAAGGACGAGGCGCTGCTGAAACTCGTCTTTCTGGTCGAACAGGACCAACCGGAAGCCCTGACTCGCTTTCTCGCGGCGCAACGGCGCATCTACGAGCGCGACCGCGACCAACTGACCGCTCAGGTCGCCGCTCTGCCGCCCGCAGATCGCACCGGCCGATTGATGGTCCAGGCCGCTCTCGAAGACCTGGAAGCGAACCTACGCTGGCTCACCCACGCGCAAGCAACCCTGACCGACACTGAATGAGGAAGATGCAGCGCAGAGAACGCAGAGGACACAGAGAGCACAGAAAGCACAGAGAAAGATAAAGACAAATGGGAACCTTCTTATGCATCCGCACCGATTCTTGCTCTTTTCCTTGTCCCTCTCTGTGCTCTCTGCGCTCGGTTTCTTCGTCTGATGAGGGCAGAGATTGATGGCATCGTCGTTGCCGAAGCCGCGTCCGCTCGCGTCGTTCCTTGCGGATGCGCGGTTCTCCGAGGAGGTGACGGCGCTCGTGCGTGGAGCGGCGGCGGAAACGACGCGCCTCGGGCACCGTTTCATCAGCGGCGAACACCTGCTGATCGCCCTGATCGCCAGTGACGGCCCGACGGGGCAGGTGTTCCGCGCGGCGGGCGCGACAGCGGAGCAGGCGCGCAGCCGCGTGGAGTTTATCGTCCCGCATGATCCGCCGTTTCTCGTCTCGACCGCGATGCATGTCGGGCCGCGATTGATTGCGTTGCTTGAAGACGTAGCGGAGGTCGCGGAAGGGTTGGAGACGCACGTCGAAGCGCCGGACCTCGCGCTCGCCCTCCTCCGCGACCCCGCAGGCATTCCCAGCCGCGTTCTCGACGAATGTCACGTCAATACCCGCGCGCTCATTCAGCGCCTTCACCTGCTGCGGGGCTGAATCGTCCTGTTAGCGCAGCCGGGGATCGAGTGCGTCGCGGATGCCGTCGCCAAGTAAGTTGAAGCCAAGCACGGTGAGCGCGATGGCGACGCCGGGGAAGATCGAGACCCACGGCGCGGTTTCAAGAAAGCCGTAACTGCTGTTGAGCATCGAACCCCACGACGGTGCGGGCGGGCGGTTGCCGAGGCCGAGATACGCCAATGATGCCTCCGCAAGCACTGCATAGGCGAAGGTCAGCGAGGAGTGGACGATCAGCGGTGGCGTGACATTCGGGAAGATATGCCGCGCGAGGATGCGCCCGGTCGGCACGCCGACCGACGTCGCCGCCTCGATGTAGGGCGTCTGCCGCACCGAGAGCACCGAACCACGGACGATCCGCATAAACGCCGGGATGCTCGTGACGGCGATCGCGATAAAGACATTGCGGAGCGAGTTGCCGAGCACCGCGACGAGCGAGATAGCAAGAAGAAGGCTAGGAAAGACATTCAGCACGTCCATCATTAGTGTCAGCGTCGTATCGAGCCAGCCACCCCAGTATCCGGCGACGAGGCCGAGCACGACGCCGAATATTCCGGCAAGTGCGACGCTGATCACGCCGACCTCGAAAGAGATCCATGCCCCGTGCAGGAGCCGGCTGAGAATGTCCCGCCCAAACTCGTCCTGCCCGAGCCAGTGAGCCTGGCTAGGCGGCGCGAACCGCTCGCGGATTGTCTGTTTCAGCGGGTCGTACGGCGCAATCTTCGGCCCAATCACGGCGATGACGAGAAAGAAGCCGACGATCACCACGCCGACCATCGCCAACTTCTGCCGCCGCAGCGCGGACCACGCCCGCTGCCGTCGCAGCTCCGGTTCCGCCTGCAACGGCAGTGCGATTGTCCCTTCACCCCGCACTTGCACGACTACCTCCGAAACTGAGCGCAGAGATCGCAGAGGACACAGAGGGTACAGAGGAGAAAGAGAGGAGAGAAGAGGTGTGTCATTGAAGGCCGAAAATCCTTCATTCTCATTTCTCTTTCCCGCCTCTGCGCTTGCATCTTTCAACCTCAACTGACGCGGATGCGCGGGTCAATGATGGCGTAGAGAATGTCCACCGTGAGGCTGATGAGGACAGAAACGACGGCGATCACGAGGACGGTGCCCTGGACGATGGCGTAGTCGCGGTTCTGGATAGCATCAAGTGTCAGGCGACCAATGCCGGGCAGGGCAAAGATCTGCTCAATGATGAAGACGCCGCCGAGCAGCCGCGCGATCTGGATGCCGAGCACGGTGATAATTGGGATCAGGGCATTCCGCACCACATGGCGATTGAGGACAATTGCCTCCCGCAGTCCCTTCGCCCGCGCCACCCGTACATGATCCTGGCCGAGCATTTCCAGCACCGCCGAGCGCGTCTGGCGCATGATGACCGTCGCCAGCGGCGCGCCAAGGGCGATGGCGGGCAGGACCATGTGCTTGAGATTGCTCCCGATGTCCTGCGTGAACGGGATGTACTGGATCGGCGGCAGCCAGTGGAGTTTGAGCGAGAAGATCAGGACAAGGAGCGTCGCCAGCCAGAAGTTCGGCATCGAGATGCCGACGAGGGTTGTCAGCGTGGCGAGATAGTCCATCCAACTATTCCGGCGTACGGCAGCGATGATGCCGAAAAGCATCGCCGGGATGCTGCCGAAGATCGCCGCTAGCAGTGTCAACTCGAACGTCACCGGCGCCCTGAGGCGCAGTTCCGTGGTGATCGAGCGGCCACTACGCAGCGATGTGCCGAGATCGCCGTGTACCACATGTTCCGCCCATTTGAGGTACTGCACCGGCAGGGGGGCATCGAAGCCATATTGATGGCGCAGTTCGGCCTTCTGTTCCACCGTCATGCGCTGATCCAGGCCGATAAGAATATCCAGCGCATCGCCAGGAAGGAGATGGATCAGCAGGAATGTGACGATAGACACGCCGATGAGCAATGGCACGAGCAGCGCGAACCGCCGCGCGATGTATCTCCCCACAGGTAGCTCCTGGGAAGTAGTCAGTAGTCAGTAGTCGGAGGGCCACGGGTCTCTTCTGACTACTGACTACCGACTACTGACTACTCGCCCTTATTTATCCAGCCATGTATCCTTCAGGCCGATGTTCGTGCCGGTGGGATTGTGGACATAGCCCTTAACGTAGGATTTCATTGCCTCGTACTGGCTGCCGACGTAGAGCATCACCCACGGATTGTCCGCGAGCAGTTTCTGTTGCAGCTGCGCGTAGACTTTCTTGCGGTCATCCTGGTTCGTCGTGGCAACGCCGTCCGCGACGAGTTTATCGATGGC
>JALYUS010000800.1 GCA_030853625.1 Chloroflexota bacterium | reverse complement strand
CCCGTGCATCGCCCTCGATGAGTGTGAGCATGAGCGGGCCACGGCGCGGCGGTCCGGGGAGGTAATCAGACGGGGTTCCAATACTGTGCCAGAGGCGGCGCGGCAACTCGACGATCGAGTGGGTGGTGCTGCCAGCGAACGTCAGCCCGAGTGGCACGCCGATCATGAGCGCTCCCACGCTGAGCCGCAGCGTGGTCGGGATGGCCGCTGGCAGGAGCATCAGACAGCCCCACAGACAGAGCACGCCGAGGGCGAGCACCCCCCATTGGGCGAGGCTGAACCCGAGGATCTTCAGCGGATCATCCAGATGGCGCGGTGTACGATTGATACGACGTGACATGTGACCCCCTCTTCTCCCCATTCATCGGTGATGGCTCCGCCGATCATGACGGACCTCAGTGCGCGACGCCGCCGCCGAGCCCGGTGAGGATCTCCCAGAGCTTCGTGACGATGAAGGGACCGAAGGCGATCAAAAAGAGCGCGCTGCCGGCGTAGAGCATCTTCTCCACCCCGTCCCGTCGCCCAAGCAGGAACATCACCGCCCCGACCGTGAACATCAGGATGCCGATCGGGGCGGCGACCGGGATCAGGAGTTGCTCGTAAACTTTCTTGAAGAAGTCGCCCATCTGGCTCGCGTCGCCCGTGGCGGCGAGCGAGACCAGGAGCCGGTGCGCGGTGAGAATGCAGGGAACAAGACCGGGCATGGGGATACCTCCTCCTTACACATCCGCCAGTCGCCCCAACACGGCGACCAGCAATTCCTTGACGGCCCGCCGGTACTCTGCGGGCAGGGCGTCCATGGTGAGGGTGCCGTCCCCGAGCATCCGCCGTAGCGGAGCGGAGTACGGCAAGGGAACAACGGCATTCAGGCCGGAGACAACCATCCGCACTTTGGCGAGGTCGATCGCCGCCGCGCCGGCGGGGAAGCCCGCGCCATTGACGACGAGCGTCATGTCGGCGAGTGCCTGGACCCGCACGGCGGCATGGTCGGGGGCAAGATCCGCGAGGACACCCTGATAGTCGTGGGCATAGCGGCTACTCGCCAGGTAGTCGATCGCCGCGACCGTTTTCTGCATGGTGGGGTGGTCCGGCCAGCCGACCACCTGCAGGTGATCCGCCGCCTGGATGGCGAACTGATTCAAACGCTGGGTGAATGCCGTGCCGCAGTCGAGAATAATGAGGTTGTAGTGGATGGAAAGCAGCTTCAGGACCCGCTCGTAGTCGCGCGGGGCGAGGCGCGCCATCTCTTGCGGATTGTTGGGTGCGGTGAGGACGGGGAGCCGTCCCCACATCGTCACGTATCCCTGCAACATGCCGATGCCCGCCTGGTTGATTGCGGTGAGATTCTGCAGCAGATCCTCAATCGTCCGGGGGTTGGCGTCGCCGAGCACCTGATCGATCGTCCCCCAGTCGGGGTTCAGTTCGACGATGATCGGGCGGGCGAGCGGCACCTCGGCCAGCACCAAGCAGGTGGTCAGGGCCACAGTGGTTTTACCGGGTCCGCCTTTGGGGCCGATGGTGGCGAGGATGCGGCAGCCGGTGGACAGCATCGCCATGGCGTCGGCGATCTTCGCGTCGTGCTCCGTCTCGATCCGGCCCGGTTGCGTGCGCTCACGCATCCACCGCTGGGCACGGGTGGACCACGGGACGACCGGGACCGGCGGGCGGGTGCGCAGGTCAGGAACCGGGATGCCCGGCGGCGGTGTCATCGGCAGCGACACGGGTCGCCCCGGTGGGGCGGAACGCACCGGCGAGGGCGGCGTGGTGGATGCGACAGAATCCGATGGGACGCGGAAGGCCACCCGGATTGGCGGCCGATCACGGATCGTATCGGGCATGGTCGCGCGGGCCTGTTCCTCCGCGAGACGGGATCGGATGGGATCGGGTAACGACATCACCTTCTCCTTCCTCAGTGCATGGAGCCGTGCATCATGGCGATGAGCGAGAGCAGTGCAGCGAGTCCGAGAAGGGCATGCCGGATTCGCCGCCGATGCTGCCGTGACGCTTCCGCGCAGATCGCCGCCACGATGCGGTCGTGCAACCATGCAGGCGGTTCCGGTCGGGAGAGTAGGGAGAGCACTCTTCCATCCCGCACCTCGGCGTGATCCATCGGTTCGTCCTTTCATCCGAGAATACGAACGTATCCACGTCACATCCGTATATTCAGATAATACGTGATCCGCGCAATATCCGCAAGTTCGTGCTGATTGTGGTATCATCCGTAGAAGCGAATGCCGCACGCACACGGCGTCGCGTCGGCGGTGGCGAGAGGTGAGGAGATGATGGAACAACAAGCGATCGTGCATCCGACGCTTGCGGAGAAGATCGATCGGCTCTTCACGGCGATCCGCCCAGAGGGACGGCGTGAGTATTCCTACGAAGAAGTCTCTACCGGCATCCGGCAGCGCGGGATCACGCCCGTGTCGAACACCACCTTGTGGGAGTTGCGCACCGGCAAATTGGACAACCCCAAGATGCGCACGATCGAGGCGCTGGCCGACTTCTTCGGGGTACCGATCACTTACTTCTTCGCCAACGAGCCCGAGGCGGCCCGTCTCTACGCCCAGCTCGCCCTGTTGCCGGCGCACCAGGACAGCGACGTCCAACGGATCGCGTTGCGCGCCGCTGATCTCTCCCCGGACACACTGAAGATGCTCGGGCAGATCGTCGAGCAGGTTCGCCATCTCGAAGGAATACAGGGCGGTCGGCAAGGATTACGGCAACCGCGTGTCGACAACGATCGCGAACAACAGAGGGAAGCGGATCAGGAGGAAACTTCCCGAGGGACCTAATCATGGACATGAAACGCGTAAAAAAGCGCTGCGAGGCACGCCTCCGCGATCTCCCCATCCCTGTCCCCTTCGATGTCCATGTCTTCGCCGAGCAAGTGGCGGCCCGCCGTGGCAGGCCGATCGTGCTGCACCCCATGCCACTGCTCGGGTCACCCTTCGGCGCGTGTGTCCCGCGCCCGGCGGCCGATTATGTGGTGTACGAGCAGGAC
>JALYUS010000751.1 GCA_030853625.1 Chloroflexota bacterium | reverse complement strand
AGATTCCGCACGAAGTAATCGCGGATCTGCTCCTCCATGAAAACGCGATCCTCGATCTTGCGCGGCATGTGCCGTTCGTCGGGGAAGAGCAGGAGATCGTACGATTTACGGGCGCGGATGAGGGCATTGATCAGCCGCGCGGTGTGACGGAAGTGGACATTCTCGTCAATCAGGCCGTGGACGAGAAGCAATTTGCCGGTCATCGCCCCGACATGATGCATGACGCTGCTGTCGGTGTATCCCTGCGGGTTCGATTGCGGCGTGCTCATGTACCGCTCGGTGTAGTGCGTGTCGTAGCCGTCGAAATGCGTGACCGGCGCGCCCGCCACCGCGACTGTGAAGGTCTCCGGCGCCCGCGCGAGGCTCATCGCAGCCATATAGCCGCCGTAACTCCAGCCGTAGATGCCGACGCGCGCCGGATCGGCCAGCCCCTGCGCGACGAGCCAGCGCACGCCGTCCACCTGATCCTCTACTTCGATGTGGCCCATGTTGTGCTTGATGCGGCTCTCGAAGGCCAGTCCACGCCGCGCACTGCCCCGGTTATCAAGGACGAAGACGAGGAACCCATTTTCGCGAAGATATTGCGCGCGCAGGTCCACCGTCATGCCCCAACTATTCTGCACGCGCTGGGGACCCGGTCCGCCATAGACGCTGACAATCGTCGGGAACGGCCCCGCGCCGAATCGCGCCGGTGGCCGGTAGATCGTGCCGTGCAATATCTCGCCATCGCGGCTGTGCAGCGTCACGAGTGCGGGCGGCGGCAAGGCAAGCCGGGCAATGCGCGGGTCCGTCTTGTCGTAGAGCGTGCGAATGGTCGAGCCATCCGCAAGTGCGCGGAGCGTCACGGTTGGCGGCGTCTCGATGTTGTGGTGAACATCAACGAAGCGGCGCAGCGCGTGATTGATGACGACCGCATGCATTCCGGCCTCGGCGGTAATTCGGCGCGGCTCGCCACCGTCGAGTGTAGCGACATACAGATGGCGTTCGGTCGGGCCATCGAGTGTGCCGGTGAAATAAACAAGGCCGCTCGCCTCATCTACACCGGCGATACCGTCCACCATCCAATCGCCCGATGTGATCGCGTTCAACAGATTGCCGTCCCGGTCATAGCGATACAGATGCTGGAAGCCGGTGCGCTCCGAGGCCCAGATGAAGCCGCCACCGTCGAGCGGCCGCAGCAGATTGTGGAGATTGATCCAGACATCGCTCGTCTCGCGCAGCAGTCGCGTTTGCGCGCCCGTCTGTGGATCGAAGCGGACGAGATCGAGGACGGTCTGCGCGCGGTTCTCGATCTGCGCGGTCAGCGTGCCATCCGGGAACCAGTTGACGCGGGCAAGGTACTGATCCTGCTCCATGCCGAGGTCCATCCAGACCGGCCCGCCGCCCGCAACCGGGATGACGCCGAGCCGCACCGTCGCGTTCGGCATCCCGGCGAAGGGGTAGCGATGATCCTCCTGCGCGCCGTCGCCCGTCGCGTCCTTGCCCTGGTGAATGATGCGGTAAATGGGGATATGCGTTTCGTCCACTGCGGTGAAGGCGATCTGCTGGCTGTCCGGCGACCACCAGAAGCCATGTGACCGCCCCATCTCCTCCTGCGCGATGAACTCGGCGAGGCCGTGCGTCCTGCCCGTGCCGCGCGCGCCGTCGGTCAATTGGCGCGGTTCGCCGCCGTGAGCGGAGAGAACGGACAATTCCGCATCCCGCACATACGCGACCCACGCGCCATCCGGTGAGAGTTGCGGATCGAGCGCGGGATGCGCGCCGCTCGGCAGGATTTCCCGCAACGGCGCGCCGTCGCCATCCTGGACGAAGAGCGCGCCGTGCAGCGGGACGAGCAGGCGATTGGCGTGCCGCGCCCACGCGTACTGCGTCACACCGAGGGCGCGCTGCCGCTGCCGCTCGCGCCGGAGCGCCTCTTCCAGCGAGACGCGCTCCTCCGTCGTGCCACCATCGGACGGCGCGACGAGCAGCCGCTGCTCCCCGCTCGCCGAATCGAGCGCGTACAACTGGCGCGTCAGGCTCTCGTCCGGGCTACAGAGGGAGGTAATGAGCCGGTCATCCGGGCTGAAGGCGAAATCGCCCGGAATCGCCATCCCCGGTAGCGGATACGTCGCAACATCTTCCGGCGTCAGTGCCGGTTGTTCGGGAGTATTCGCCATTTCTCTCTCCTTCACCTATAAAAGCGCGGTCGGGCCACGGCGGAGGAGTGCGCCGCTCCCCGGTGCGCCGGTCACAGTGTCGTTTTCGTAGACAACGTCGCCGCGCCGCAGTGTGACCACCGGCCAGCCCGTGACCAACCATCCCTCATACACGGAGTAGTCCGCGTTCGATTGCAGCATGTCGCGCGTCACGGTGCGGGTTTGATCGGGGTCGAAGATGACGATGTCAGCGTCGCTGCCGACCGCGATCACGCCCTTGCGCGGATAGAGGCCGAAGAGGCGGGCGGCGTTCGTCGCGGTGACTTCCACGAAGCGGCGCAGCGAGATACGACCGGTGCGGACGCCTTCCGAGTAGAGCATCGGCAGCATCGTTTGCAGATTCTCCGCGCCGGGACGGAGGCGCGTAATCGTCAGCGTGGGATCGAGTTTCGCCGCGAGTGACCACGGCGCGTGATCGGTGCAGACGGTATTGACGACGCCCTGCTGAATGCCCGCCCAGAGCGCGTCCACATCGCGTTGTTCGCGCAGAGGTGGCTGCCCGACATACTTCGCGCCATCCGCTTCTTCCAGCCGCTCGCGCGTCAGGTGCAGATAGAAGGGGCGCGTCTCGACATACACCGGCACGCCGCGCGCCTGGGCATCCGCGCAGACTTCCAGCGCACACTCCGATGAGAGATGGACAATGTAGACGGGGGCGCCCGTCGCCTCAGCAATCGCCACGGCGCGCTGCGTCGCGACGACTTCGGAAATCACCGGGCGGCTGGCGGCGTAGTGGCGAAGCGACGTTTGCCCGGCGGCGGTTAGTTGCGCCGCCGCGTCCGCCATCAGCGCGTCATCTTCGCAGTGGATCAGGGTGAGCAAATCGCTCGCGCCCGCGCGCCGCGTCGCCTCCACGTAGCCACGCACCTGCGCGTCGAAGGTCGGCGTGGACATGAAGAATTTAATCGTGTTGCACCCGGCGGCGAGCAGTTCGGGAATCTCGTCCAGCACCGCCGGTGTCGTTTCACCGAGGACGGGATGCAGGAAGAGGTCGGCAATCGTTTGCGCGCGGGCGACTTCGGCTTCCCGCGCCAGCCCGGCGAGCGGCGTCTCGCCAGCAGCGAGAAACGTCATGTTGCCGAGCGTCGTGATCCCACCGGCGAGCGCAGCGCGGGAACCGCTGGTGAAGTCGTCCACCCAGCGATGCTCCTGCACCGTCCGTTCCGGCGGCGATGAGAGATGGACGTGCGCGTCAATGCCACCCGGCAGGAGCAACCGTCCCATCGCGTCAATCTCACGCGCCGCACGCATCGCACCACCGATTTGCACGATCACGCCGCCAAGAATGCCGACATCCACCCTACCCACGTCACCCGCGTTGACGATACGGCCGCCCCGAATGACCAGATCAAGTTCCGCCATGCGTCGTTGCCCTCCTTTCGCGCACCGCCTCCGGGGATTATTCATTGTCACCCGCTGGGCATTCTAACGGCCCGGAACGCCGTGCTATGCCGCGACGCCAATGCCGATCAGCAGCCCGTTCGCCAGCACGGCCGGATTGATCGTCAGGAAGAGCACGCGCCCCGTGACGGGCGAGACGATGGTCTCCAGCGTCTCCCCGAAAAGCGACCCGACCGTGCCGATCGCCTGCCCCGCCTGCACGTCGTCATTGGCGGCGACGGACGGGTAGAACATGCCCGCGTGCTGTGTGTAGAGCCACTCGAACGCCGTCAGGACGGTCGGCGGCGGCGCATCCGGGACGGTTTTCGCAGTCATACCGAGATGCGCCATGACGCGATGCACGCCGTCCGTGAGCAGCCCGACGGCATCCTGTTGCAGTCGCCCCACGCCACCCGCCTCGGCGAGGACGCCGGGCACACCCCGCTCGGCGGCGGCGACGTAACTGGACGAGCCTTTCGCCCGCTGGATCGGACGATCCACCGTCAGCAGATAGGGGAGACCGAAGACGCGCGCCAGTTCCGCCGCCTGCACATCCGCCGGTTCATCGCCTTTGCGGCAGATACTGAACGGCACGAGGTCTTCGGGAATATCGCCGCCGTGCAGGTCAATGTACGCATCGGCATGGCCGATGATTTCGTTGACGAGCGCGTGCGTCATCTGCTCGCTGTACGTACCGTTCGGATCGCCGGGGAAGACGCGGTTCGGATTGACGTTGTCCACCGGGCAGACAAACATGCTGCGCTTCCAGAAGGCGGGCAGATTCAGCACGGGCATGAGCACAACCGTGCCGCTGATCTCCGCCGCGTTCAGCCGCGTACTGAGGCGAATGACCGTCTCGACCGCCGGATACTCGCCGCCATGCACGCCCGCGCCGACAAAGAGCACCGGGCCAGGCGCCGCGCCGGTGATCGTCGTCACCGGCCGGGCTTCGTCCGCGAGCAGTGCGCCGGGGAGCGTCACCATGTGCCGCTGCGTCGTCCCCGGTTCGAGCGGGCCGAGAATGGGGATCGTCGGTGGATGGGTATTTGCCATCGTGTCTCTCCTTTATCAATCAATGCAGCAGAGCGGACACAAAAAAAACAGAGAGATCGCCGAGGCCGAGAAAAGAGGCCGCGTGGCGACGATCACGGGCGCGATGATGGGTGGCTCCTCGTGCGAGCGACTGTCAAATGGCCGGCAACCCCGCTGTCTGGGCGATAAAAGATTCGAGGAGTGTGGCAAGATTCGCGGCGGCGCGGGTGAGGATTTCGTTGCCGATTGCGGGCGTCGCATGGCGAGTGTCGCCCGTCGCGCCGTTCGCGGTGATCTCATCGTAGTACGCGCCGTGCGTGCCGCCATAGGCGCGCAAGTGGGCCGAGAATGCGGCAGCGTCGGCGTGCGGTTCGGGCGCGCAGAAGGCATCGGGCTTGGCATACGTCGGCGCTTCGGCAGAGACGACCGCCGCTTCATCACCACCACCGTGGCCTATCGAGCCTTCCGGCATCAGGTCACGCGCCTGCTCGCCGATGAAGGCGTAGCCGAAGATGCCGATTACCCGCGTGCCGCCAACCGTCTGCCGCAGCGTCTCGACGGCGGTCGCGATCGCCGCGCTATTGCCGCCGTGACCGTTGACGATCGCGACGCGCGGGAAGCCATGCTGGGCGAGCGACGCACAAATTTCCACGAGTAGCGTGGAGAGCGTCTGCGGCGTCAGGGTGATTGTGCCGGGGAAATGCATGTGGTGCCACGAGACGCCGAACGGAACGGCGGGTGCGACGGCGGCGCGGTCGCCGAGCAGCGCGGCGGCCCGGCGGCAGAGACCGTCCGCCGAGATCGTGTCTGTCGCCATCGCGATGCCGGGACCGTGCTGCTCGTGCGCACCAACGGGGAGCAGGACAATCTCGTTCGTCGCCAGCAGTGTACGCGTTTCCGGCCAGGAACGCTGCGCGAGCAGGATTGCTTCAACCATTGAGGGTCTCCCTTCACGTCTCTCATCAACCGCCCGCCCTATCGCTTCGGTGGTACGGGTGAGGGTAACACATTGCTCGCGGGACCGGGCGGCGCCGGGCGACCGCTCGGTATCGGCGCCGGAGAGCCGGATGGAGACGGGCCGGGCCGCGTCGGTGGCGCCGTGCTGATGGTTCCATAGGTAAAGCCGCCGGGAATGGTCAGGACCACGCCATTCGTTGCCACATTGACGGAAACCGCGCCGGATGCATGCGCGGGCGTCACGGCGGTGATCGTCGTGCTATCCACAACGGTGACGTGCGTGGCGGGTTGGTCGCCGAACATCACGCTCGTTGGGCCGCCAAAGTTCGATCCCTTCATCGTCACCGCCGTGCCGCCCGCTGTATCGCCCGATGTCGGGTTGATCGTCGTGACCGTCGGGGGCGGGAAGGCGAGACACGCGGAAACAGACGACTGGATGTTGAGTGACCAATGCTGGATCGAGCCGATATCCACGGGAGCGCCGTCTACGACGAATAACTTCCACGTCCCGGTGATCGCGACGCCATTGAGTGTGGAGAGCGGTTGGTCGGGACGGAATACACCGGTGAATGGCGCACTACCAGACGCGATCGGCGTCGGCGCATCATCATCAAAGACGGTGTTGAAGAAGTTCTCTGAGCCGCCATTCTGGACGGAGAGATTCACCGCCGTCCCGGTGGGTGCGATCAACTGGATCGTTAGCCTGCATTATTCATAACAGGGAGTTGTAAAGAAGAAGCCTCGTTCGGTATGGTCAGGGTGCTGACCCACCGACCGACCGAGGAGGCTTCTTCATGACTGATTCTGCCACACCGACCTTCTCCTTTGAAACCCTCGCCCCTCTCGCCCTCGAAGCCGCCTTCGATGGCGGTCACCTCACCTCGGATGGTGGCTTGCCCTGGCTCGCCGCTGCTGATGCGGAAATCGGCGTCTGTGCCGAGATCGCTGCCCATGTCCCGGAGTGGCGACGCGAAGCCCGCGCCCATCCCCTCGCCATGCTGATCTGCCAGCGCGTTTATCAGATCGCCTGCGGCTACGAAGACCAGAATGATGCCGACACCCTCCGCCACGATCCCCTCCTCAAAGTCGTCTGCGGTCGGTTGCCTGAATCCGCTGCCCCGCTCGCCAGCCAGCCGACCTTCTCGCGCTTGGAGAATGCGGTCACGGCGCGCGATTGCTACCGGATCGCGCGGGCGTTGGTGATGGTCTACCTGCGCGAACGGGGCGCAGCGGGCATCCCGAAACGCATCCTGCTCGACCTCGATTCGACCGACGATCCGACGCACGGCAATCAGGAGGGAACGTGCTACCACGGCTACTATCGCCAGCACATGTACCATCCCCTGCTGCTCTTCGATGGCGACACCGATCAGTTGATTACTGCGGTGCTCCGCCCCGGCAATGCCCACGCCGGTGCGGGGATCATCGCCATCCTCACGCGGATTGTGCGTTTGCTGCGCGCGACCTTTCCGGGGGTGACCATCGCCCTGCGCGCCGATGCCGGGTTCGCCTTGCCTGCCCTCTACGACTACTGCGAGACGGAAGGGATCGAACTGACCATCGCCCTTTTGCACAATTCCCGCCTCGCGGTACAGGCTGCCGCGCTGCTCGCCGCCGCCGTCCAGCAGTCGATTATTGCTGGTGGGGAGAAGGTGCGCCTCTTCGCCGAGACCGTCTACCAGGCAGGCAGTTGGCCGCATCCTCGCCGGGTCGTCTACAAGGCGGAGGCGCAGCTGCTGGCCAAGGGGACGATGGGCACGAACGTGCGCTTCGTCGTCACCAGCCGTGACGATCCGCCCGACGCGCTCTACGACTGGTACACCGAGCGGGGTGGCACGGAAGGCTGGATCAAGGACTTCAAGAACTACGTCCGGTGCGACCGCTTGAGTTGTCATCGCTTCTGGGCGAATCAGTTCCGCCTCTTCCTCCACGCGGCAGCCTATTGGCTGCTGGACACCCTGCGTCACAAACTGGTCGCGGCAGGCATCGCGCGGATGACGTTGGAGACGGTGCGGCTGCGGGTGGTGAAGATCGGCG
>JALYUS010000726.1 GCA_030853625.1 Chloroflexota bacterium | reverse complement strand
TATCCCCGGCCCCTCCGGCGACGAGATCGCCGAACGCATCGTCGCCTCCGGCAGCGGCATGCCGATCCTCATGCTCACCGCTGCCGACCGCCTCGACGACAAGGCCACCGGGTTCGAACTCGGCGCCGACGACTACCTCACGAAGCCGTTCGCACTCCGAGAACTCGTGCTCCGTCTCCGAGCGCTCGACCGCAGGCGCGCCCACAACAGGCCACCCGTGCGAGCGATCGCAGGCCTGCGGCTGGATCCGTTCCGCCGCGAGGTCTACCGCGACGGACGCTACGTCGCGCTCACCCGGAAGCAGTTCGCCGTGCTCGAAGTCCTCGTCGCGGCCGAAGGCGGTGTCGTCAGCGCCGAAGACCTTTTAGAGCGAGCATGGGATGAGAACGCAGACCCGTTCACCAACGCCGTGCGCATCACGGTCTCGGGGCTGCGCAAACGGCTCGGCGAACCCGGGATCATCGCCACCGTGGCCGGCGTCGGGTACCGCATCGACACGCAACCAGACACCGGGCGTGAGGGAGGAGACCGTGGATAGACCGCCTGGTTTGAGCGTTCGCCTCAAACTTACCCTCAGCTACGCCGGCTTCCTCATGCTCGCAAGTGCCTTGCTGCTCACCACCGTGGGAGTATTCCTCCTGCGTTACGTACCCGACCGTGCGGTTCTAGTAGGACCCCGCGGCTTCATTCCCAACCGCTCCGACCTCCTGCGCGCTTTCGCTCCGCGGGCAGCCGAAGTGTTGGCGTTCCTGCTGGTGTTCGGTCTCCTGGGAGGGTGGATTCTCGCCGGCCGGATGCTCGCCCCCCTGACGCGCATCACCGACGCCACCCGCATGGCCGCGAACGGATCGCTCTCCCACCGAATCCGGCTACCGGGCCGCAGCGATGAGTTCCGCGAACTCGCCGACGCCTTCGACACCATGCTCGCGCGGCTCGAAGCACACATCGCCGAACAGCAGCGATTCGCAGCCAATGCCTCCCACGAACTGCGCACCCCGCTGGCAATCGCGCAGACACTGCTCGACGTGGCGCGCAAGGATCCGAACCGCGACAACGGCAAACTTCTCGACCGCCTTCACGCCGTCAACGCCCGGGCGATCGACCTCACTGAAGCATTGCTCCTGCTCAGCCGCGCCGACCAGCGGTCCTTCACCCGAGAATACGTCGACCTGTCCCTCATCGCGGAAGAAGCCACTGAAACGCTCCTCCCCCTCGCAGAAAAACGCGGCCTCACCATCGAAACCTCCGGCGACATGACCCCCACCATCGGCTCACACGCGCTCCTGCTGCAGTTGACGACCAATCTCATGCACAACGCGATCGTCCACAATCTGCCTGAACAGGGCACCGTGTGGGTCACGACCAGCGTTCACCCCAGGAGTGTGGCGCTCACGGTCGAGAACACCGGCGAGCAGCTCACCCCACAGTTAGTTTCCACGCTTGTCGAGCCTTTTCGTCGCGGCACCGAACGCATACGCACCGACCACGCGGGTGTCGGCCTCGGCCTGGCAATCGTCAGAAGCATCACCCAAGCACACGACGGAACCCTCACCCTCACCCCCCGGGCCGCTGGCGGGCTCCGCGTCACGGTGCATCTACCCGCCGCGTCACCGCACACTGGCAGATGACGATCAGAGGAATTGCCGCACCGCTGTACGCATCGACAATGATCTCCACGGTGATGCACTCCTCACGGTCGGGTTCCGGTGGTTGACTGACCATGATTCGCTGCTCTTTCGCTCCCGAAGTGCCGCTTCGCTCACGGGTGCTGGCACTTACACCCATTCTCTCCCGGTTGCGCTTGTCCGCGCTCGTACGTACACTCTCCATCGTGCGGGAGAGTGCCGACACCACCGATTCTCGGTACTTCCGCATCGCTCAGGATGCCGATAGAGCCTCCGAGTAGGGTGGTTACGCCCCAGGAACGCCTCACAGATTGCGGCTGGTGACACGTTCCGTAGGCCCAGTGTTACGGAATCTGCTACCAAGGGCAAACCACAGGTCTCTTTTGCGGCACAAGGACCCGCATTGGACGGGCCGACAGTTCCTTGTGAACGCTGACGTGCCGAGAATGACCGGAGTCGGCACTTATTTTGGGTGCGGAGCGTGTTCGTACGGGCAAAGACGCGTCCACGCGGGAGAGAATGACGTCAAGGGCCGTGTCTATTTCGGGAATCGGCACGCCTCGCCATATTGTTAGCCAAGAACCCGGTCATAATGCCCTCTCTCGTGAGGCAATTCGGACTTGACAGAGGAGCGTCGTTAGACACTCGTTGCCCGTTTGCGCCCACGCCACGGGTATGGTATTATCCCGCCATCAAAGATTCGGCCTCTATATCATCAGCCGTTGCAACGTCATCTGTGCATCGCCCAAAAATCTCTGTGTTATGAGCGCATATACGCCCTTTGAGCATTACTGTTGTACCGCTCGTGCAGATTGTGTTGATCGTGTGTTTCGGTTCAGGTGCGAGCCGGGGTCACGCGAACGGTGAGGGAGGATGTTGGTGCGTCTGTCATATCTCATCAAACGGATCGGCCTCTTCTTCCTCGTGCTCTGGGGTGCGGCCACCTTGAACTTTATCATCCCGCGCCTTTCGTCTGCGGACCCAATCCGCGAGCGGTTGAGTGCGATGGCAGTGCAGAGCGGCTACGTGCAGACGGGCGTCGAGGATATGGTGCGGGCGTATCAGCAGAAATTCGGCCTGGATCAACCGCTGTATATGCAGTACTTCCGCTACCTGCGCGATATCTTCACCTTCAACTTTGGCTACTCTCTCTCACTCTACCCTGCGAAGGTGCTCGACCTCATCCTCAACGCACTCCCCTGGACGATTGGCCTCCTCACGGTTTCCACCCTGATCGCCTTCACGGTTGGGACGCTTTTCGGCGCGTTGATGGCCTGGCCGAAAGCGCCGAAACTGGTCAAATCGCTCGCCTCACCGTTTCTGACACTCTCCGCGATCCCGCATTATTTGCTCGGTCTCATCCTTCTCTACATCTTCGCCTTCACACTGAAGAAACTGCCGCTCTATGGCGGCTACCCGGCCGGCATGGTGCCGAACCTCTCCCTCCCTTTTATCGGGACGATCCTCCAGCATTCTATCCTGCCCGCCTGCTCGATTGTATTTGTGGAGATGGGGTTCTGGGCGCTCGGGATGCGCTCGATGATGGTCACGACCGAAGGCGAGGATTACATGCTCTTCGCGGAAGCGCGCGGGCTGAGGAGCAATTTCATCTTCCGCCACTACGCGCTGCGCAACGCGATGCTGCCCCAATACACCTCGCTTGCCCTCTCAATCGGGCGGGTCGTTTCGGGATCGCTGATCGTGGAGATAATTTTCACCTACCCCGGCATCGGCTCGCTCCTGTACACGGCGATCAAGGGATCGGACTACTTCGTCATCTATGGGGTCGTCTTCATGGTCATCCTGACGCTTGGGCTGGCAACGCTGGTGCTCGATCTCGTCTACCCTCTCTTGGACCCGCGCATTCGCTATCAACAGGGAGCATAAGCCGTGGGAACGATTGCCATTACCCCACCTGCGGAATCGGTGCAATCGCGCGGCGTCGGGATGGAACGAGCCCGTACCTTCCGCGCCTACCTGCGTCGCAATCCGACGCTCATTATCGGTTTTATCCTGCTCCTCGGGCTGATCGGAATCGGTGTCATTGGTCCCTTCTTCGTGGACACCGCGCAGGCGCAACCCGCGACTGTCCTGCCGGATCAGCACCCATCGCGTGCCTACCCAATCGGCACCGATGACCAGGGGAGGAACTTGCTGGCGGTCGTCGTCGTTGGTCTGCCGCTGACGATGCGAATGGGCTTCATCGCGGGGACGGTCGGTGTCGGTATCGGGATCATCCTTGGCTTCACGGCAGGGTATCTTGGCGGCATTGTCGATAACGTGATCCGCACCACCGCCGATATTCTCCTCACCGTGCCGGGCCTCGTCGTCCTCATCATCATCGCCTCGACGATTAAGGGGAGCATCACCGTCGAGCAGATGGCGCTCGTCGTCGCGTCACTTGCCTGGATGTGGCCGACGCGCACGATCCGCGCGCAGGTGCTCAGTCTGCGGGAGCGCGCCTACGTGCAGATGGCGAAGATGTCCGGCATGAAGACGCCGGAGATTATCTTCGCCGAACTGATGCCGAATCTGCTTCCCTACTTAGCGGCCAGTTTCGTCGGTTCGGTCGGGTCGGCGATCCTCGCATCCGTCGGACTTGAGGCGCTCGGTCTGGGGCCGCAGAACGCACCGACGATGGGCATGACAATCTACTGGTTCCTTTCGTTCAATGCCCTCATTCGTGGCCTCTGGTGGTGGTGGATCACGCCGATCATCCTCCTCGCCCTTATCTTCATTAGTCTCACACTGCTCAGCGTCGGCCTCGATGAAATCGCCAATCCCCGCGTGCGGCGGGCCACCACATGAGCGTCGCGGCGGCGGTCAGCACGGATGTCCTGCGTGTCAATAACCTGCGCGTCTACTACCGGACAGATCGCGGCCCCCTGAAGGCGGTGGATGGCGTCAGTTTCTCGCTTCGGCAGGGCGAGCGGTTCGGGTTGGTGGGCGAGTCAGGCAGCGGCAAATCCACGACCGCGCTCGCCATTATGCGGCTGATCCAGCCGCCCGGCCGCATTGAGGGCGGCGCGATCCACCTCGGCGAGCGCGACCTGACGCAGCTCTCAGAGGAACAGTTCCGGCAAGTGCGCTTGGCGGACATCGCCCTGATCCCTCAGGGCGCGATGAACTCACTCAACCCCGTACGGCGTGTGCGGGACCATTTCTTCGACAGTATCCGCGCTCACGAGCGCGGGACGACCGATGGCGCGATCCGCGAGCGGATCAACGAACTGCTCCGCATGGTCGGGCTGCGGGAAGAAGCGGCGCATCTCTACCCACACGAACTTTCCGGCGGAATGAAGCAGCGCGTCTGTATCGCGCTCGGCATCGCGCTCCAGCCAAAGGTGATCATCGCGGACGAGCCAACGAGCGCCCTCGATGTCGTCGTGCAGCGCCATGTCATGCAGACGCTCGGCGCCGTGCAGCAAAGACTGGGAGCGTCGGTGATCCTCGTCGGGCATGATATGGGGCTGCTCGCGCAGTTTGTGGACCGTCTCGGCGTCATGTACGCGGGGAAGCTGGTGGAGATCGGGCCGGTGCGGGAGATCTTCCAGGAACCTCTCCACCCGTACACGCAACTGCTGATCGCCAGCCTGCCCTCGCTCACAGAGAAGGGCGTCTTCCGAGGGGTGCCCGGCCTCGCGCCCTCGTTGCTCCACCCGCCGACCGGCTGCCTCTTCCACCCGCGCTGCCCGCGCGCCATGGATCGGTGCGCGGTCGAGATTCCCGAACTCCAGGAGGTGCGCTCGGACCACTGGGTCGCCTGTCACCTGTACTGATCCGGAGGGGCAATGTCGGCACTCATCGAGACCGAACACATCACACAGATCTTCGGCAATCCGAAGAAGGAACATACCGTCGCCCTCGACGATTTCTCGTTCTCGATCAGCGAGACGGTCCCGTCATTCACGGCAATCGTCGGCGAGAGCGGCAGCGGCAAGACGACGCTCGCGCGGATCATCCTCGGCTTCCAGTTCCCGACGATCGGCACGGTACGGTACTGTGGTACGGATATCCACAAGTTCTCATCGCAGGAGCGGCAGACCTTCCGCCGGGAGATCCAAGCGGTCTTCCAGGACCCCTTCGAGGTCTATAACCCGTTCTACAAGGTCGATCACCTCCTCACTGTGCCGATCGCGCGCTTCCATCTTGCCACATCGCGGGCCGAGACGCGCGACCTGATGGAGACCGCGCTGCGCACCGTCGGTCTGCGACCGGAGGAGACGCTGGGCCGCTATCCGCATCAGTTGAGCGGCGGGCAGCGGCAGCGCATCACGGTCGCGCGCGCGCTGCTCCTCAAACCCCGCCTGATCGTCGCGGATGAGCCGGTCTCGATGGTCGATGCGTCACTGCGGGCGACAATCCTGGAGAGCCTCGACACGCTGCGCCGGGATTTCGGCATCTCCTTCCTCTACATCACGCACGACCTGACAACGGCGTATCAGGTGAGCGACAATATTATCGTGCTCTATCGCGGGGCGGTCGCCGAGACTGGTGATGTGGAGCAGGTCATCAAAGATCCGCAGCACCCCTACACGCAACTCCTCGTCTCCTCCATCCCCTTGCCGGACCCGGATCGACGGTGGGGCGAGGATGTCGTCGCGGCAGGGCAGTCCGAGGTCGGCGAGGGGGAGGCAGGCGGATGCAAGTTCGCGGGTCGCTGTCCCTACGTCATGCCGATGTGCCGAGAAAGCGCGCCACCGCTCTACCGTACGAGCACGCACCGGGCCGTCGCCTGCTACCTCTATCGGGATGCGGCCGAGACCCTCGACGGTGACATCACCCAGACCTTTCGGGCGCCGACAGTGGTAACGACGGGAGGTGCACAGCGCCACACAGGGGAACCGGGACACGATAGACGACTCGAGGGGGTTGTCCACGATCAGGAGGCATCTCATGACACACGCGCATGACATCTCACGGCGCAAATTCCTCGCGGGCGTGGCCGGGGCGAGCATGACAGCATTCCTCGCGGCGTGCGGCGGCGGAAGCACGAGTAGTAACGCGGATGCGACCCTTCAGGCGGTTGCCGGTAAGACGCCAACCGCAGCGCCAGCCGCAGCGGGAGCGTCGTCGCCGACTGCGGCGAGCGCGGCGACAACGGGCAGTGCGGTCGCCGGGGGCGCCACACCGGCGGCAGCGGGGAACGCGACCCCGGCGGCACAGGGATCGACCGGACAGTTGAAGCAGGTGGCGCGCAACCGGACGCTCATCTTTGGCATCACAGGCACCCAACTGGCGGACTACAACGTCATCAATCCGTTCTTTCTCACCGGCGTCAATACGTCCAGCGGCTTCCCGTACGCCTTTGAGGCTCCCTACTACTACAACTCCTATAACACGGCCACGGTGTGTGGCCCTCCGGGGATGCAGTGCAAGGACGGCTTCATTCCCTGGCAACTGGAAAGCTACGAGAACAATGCCGACTTCACGGAGTACACCCTGCATATCCGCAAGGGCGTAACGTGGAGCGATGGCCAGCCCTTCACGGCGAAGGATATCGCCTACACCCTCACCATGCTCAAGGCCAACGCGGACAAGCTGCTCTGGGGCATCGACATGAAGACCTGGGTGAAGGATATCGCGACGCCAGACGACCTGACGGCAACGATCACCCTGAACTCTCCGAACCCGCGTTTCTTCTTCAAGTACTTCGCCTTCCATCAGGACATCGGTGTGCCGATTGTGCCTGAGCATATCTGGAAGGATCAGGACGCGAGTTCGTTCAACAATCTCGATATCGCCAAGGGTTGGCCGGTGACGACGGGGCCGTGGCAACTCGTTCTCTCCTCGCCACAGCAGCGTATCTTCGATCGACGGGATGACTGGTGGGCGGCCAAAAGCGGCTTCCATCCCTTGCCCGCACCGGAGCGGATCATCGTCCTCCCCGGCACCGATGAGACGAAGATGGTGCAATTAGCGATCAATAACGAGATCGATATGACGATCGACCTGCGGCCGGACAATATCGTCGCGGTGACTAAGGCGAACCCAAAGCTGACGACCTGGTCCGGCACGAAGCCACCGTATGGCTACCGCGACTGGTGGCCGGTCAGCCTCGGCTTCAACGACATGAAGGCGCCATTCGACGACCCCGAGATCCGCTGGGCGATCAATTATTCGATCAACCGCGACCAACTCGTCTCGCTCGGCTACAAAGGCGCGGGCGAGATCACGCTCCTACCCTTCCCGAAGTTCCCTGCCCTAGAGAAGTTCCTCACGACGGTCGATGATTTGGCCGCGCCGATCAACACCTTCGATGTGAACAAAACTGCCGAGACCATGCAGCGCAAGGGGTACACGAAGAACGGCGACAAGCTCTGGACGAAGGACGGCAAGACGGTCTCGCTCGTGATCAGTTGCCCGAGCAACCTCTTCCAGGACATCGCGCCGATCGTCAGCCAGCAACTGCGGGTTGGCGGCTTCGACGCTTCATTCAAGCTCATTCAGGGGCCGTCCTACGGGCAGGATGTCGGCACCGGGAACATCGACGCCTTCATGCAGGGGCACGGCGGCAGCGTGCGCGACCCATACGATACACTGAACCTCTATCATAGCCGCTACGCCAAGCCGACTGGGCAGCAGGCGACGTACCCCTACCGTTGGGTGAACCCGGCCTATGACAATCTCGTGGATCAGATTGGCGCGCTCAGCGGCGACGACCCAAAGGTGCTGCCGCTCTTCAGGCAAGCAATGGACATCTGGATCAAGGCAATGCCGGACGTCGGCCTCGTGCAATGGTTCCATCGCATCCCGACAAATACCACCTACTGGACCGGCTGGCCAGCGGAAGAGAATCCCTACATCAACTCCTGCTACTGGCATCGCACCTCGCCGCTCTGGATCAACACGATCAAGACGGCGCAGTGACGAGTAGGCAGTAACGCCGACACAATCGGGATGAGGTGCAGTGAGGGCGGTGCGGGACATAGACTCACGCCTTGGGCGGAGAGGCGCGGATCGGGCTGGGGGCGATGGGGAGTGCGGGTGTACGCGCTCCCTACACCGTACCTGAATCGCCGACTTGCCTCAGATAACTGCAACCATTGTCCGTCCCCAAAATGAGCGTAATCCGAGGCGGGCTACGGACGGGGGAGCGCGAGGGATAGTGCGCCGGTAGCGTCCTTTCGTCGTCCTCGGAGAGCACACGGTGGAGAGGAATCGACGGTAGTGGCTCAGTTTGGGGATTTCCCGCCCGTGTGGTGAGTCTTCGTCGTTCAAACTGCGCCACGGCCGACTCGCCATGAATATCAGGTGTTGCCACGTTTCCTTTTCGTATGCTTCTCCATCGCGCTGCGTTCCTCTGCTCACGGGTCATCCACGGTGCGGCGTGACGGCTGTGCGTGTGTAGCCAGATCACGATGGCCCGCCTTTCCCCGTCCGGGAACGCCAATCGCCGCCGCGCATCGTTGTATTCGCGACTGAGAAATGCGCGTATACAACG
>JALYUS010000709.1 GCA_030853625.1 Chloroflexota bacterium | reverse complement strand
GTGTCGAACTGGCCGAGATTGTAGGGAAGGACGGGCATCAGGAGCGAGCCGCCCGCGTGGTACATCACGGCGATACCGTGCGCCTGCGCTGCTTCGTAGATCGGGTCATAGCACTGGTCGCCCCAGAGCGGATTGACACCCGAGGTCGGCAGCGCGATGCCGATGACGCGCTCGTGCGCCGCGTAGCGCTCGATTTCGCGCGCCGTGCCTTCCGGGTCCTGTGGCGCGGCAAGGATACCGCCATAGAAGCCGCGCTCGGTGGTCAGGTAGCGCTCCATGATCCAGCGGTTGTACGCGCGGGCGACCGCCATTGCGTAGTGCGGGTCCGGCTGCCGGGCGAGCGCGAGGCACATCTCCGGGAAGAGCACCGCGAGGTCAATGGAGAGCGCGTCCAAATCGGCGCGGAGCGTCGCGGGAGAGGTCGAGACGGGGCGGCGTGGCTCCCACTGTCCGGGGAAGTTCGGGAACATCCGCAGGCCACCGCCGAAGGGCGGCACGGGCTGGCGTTCCGCGATCACACGCCGCCACGGCGCGTCGCAGTAGGCCGCGATCTCGTCCACATCTTCGAGGAGATGCACGTCGAGATCAACGATCGGGATGTCGTCCAGCCGCATTTTGCTCGGTATGCCGGTGGTGGGAATCCAGGTCGCCATCCGTCCCTCGCTTTCGCGCGTCAGCGTGTTCCGACCGCGTCGGCGGTCTCGGGTCCGAGGTTCGCCCCCGCCGTCCGCAGCGCGCGCTGGAGGAGGGGAACCGGCACGTCTCCGGGCGCGACGCGATGCTCGACGGCGAGTGCGGCCGCCGTACCCGCTGCCTGCCCCATCGCGAACGCCGCTGGCATTACCCGCACGGCGGCGTGCGCTTCGTGCGTGGCGGAGAGGCAACGGCCCGCGATCAGCATGTTCGTCACCTTGACCGGCACGAGCGATCCGAAGGGAATCTCATACGAATTGGCCGTTCGCCCCGCCTCGGAGAAGTAGCCACCCGCCTCGGTCGGGCTGTGAATGTCCATCGGGTAGGCGTAGCGGGCGATCACGTCCGCGAAGTGGCGGCCCGAGGAGAGATCTTCGGCAGTCAGCGTGTACTTGCCCTGCATATGGCGCGTCTCGCGCACGCCGATCTGCGTCGCCGTATCGAGCAGCGTCGCGTTCGCGAAGCCGGGCAGCCGCTCGCGGAAGAAGTGCATCAGGACATGGACTTGCTTGCGCCCCTCGATCTCGGCGCGCGTCAGGTCCTGCACATTCGTCCCGTCCACGCCCTGAATGCGCGACGTATTGACGCGCCAGACGCCGTGTTGGGGCGTGCGGTAGATGCCCACTTTCTCGCGGGGGATCGGGAACTCGCCGCGCTCCTTCGCCGCCTCGACGAGTGACTTAAAGAGGACACCGCGCTCTTCGGGGTGGGCAATGACGTATTCTTCGACCGCCGCGTCATCCACGTTGGCGACGCGGAAGAACATCGTCATCGGCTGCATCAGGCCGTCGCGCTCCCGCCCGACCGTGAAGGGGACACCCGCCCGCGCCGCGACATCGGCGTCCGCCGAGCAGTCAATAATCACCTCGGCGCGGAGCGCCTGCAAGCCGGATTTATTGGCGACGATGATGCCGTCCACGCGGTTGCCAGCGATGATTGGCTGCACGAAGAAGGAATGTAGAAGCAATGTGCCGCCCGCCTCCTGGATCATCTCCGCCGCGACGGTTTTCAGCGCCTCCGGGTCGAAGGGCGTGACGTGGTCGTGACCGTGCAGGTAGAAGCCCGCCTCGGCGCTCCCGGCCCGCACGCGCTCCGGGTGGATCGCGCCGCCCATCGCCTCCATCCGCCGCACGATCTCGTCGAAGATGCCGATCACCAGTTGCTCTTCGCCGTCGTCGGAGAAGGATGACATGAACGGTCCGACGAGGCTCGCCGTCGCGTTGCCGCCGAGGAAGCCGTACCGCTCGACGAGCGTCGTGCGCGCCCCGGTGCGGGCGGCGGCAATCGCTGCCGCGATCCCGGCAGGCCCGCCACCGACGACGAGTACATCGCATTCGTCCACGACAGGGACATCCAGATGCAGGGGAACCGTTTCCATCTCACTCCTCTTGCATGTTGCATGTAATCACTGCGCGTACCGTACACACGAGCGCGCGACGTGTCAAGAATCTGCTGTCTTCAACGCTTCGAGAAACCGGCTGAACCCAGTGGCGACGTGGTGGTGCATCGCGTCAACGGCACGCTGCGCGTCGTGCCGCGCCAGTGCATCGAGGATCGCCGTATGCTCGTCGTGATTGGCGTTGATCAAACCCGTGCTGACGTAGCGGCGGCCGCGATAGGGTTCCACGCGGTCCCACAAATCGGTGAGGATGGCGGCGGTCAGTGGCATGTGCGCCGCGTCGTAGATGCCGATGTGAAAGGCGCGCTCCGCCTTGCGATAGTCGGTGAGGTCGCCGCTGACGCTGAAATGGAGCAGTCGCGTCTGAATATCGTGCAACGCCCGGAGCACGTCGTCGGTGACTCGTTCGGCTGCCGCGCGCATGATCAGGTCCTCGAGTGCGTGCCGGACGGCATAGACTTCGCGGAGACTGGTCGCATCGAGCGCGGCGACTGCTGCTTCCTTGTGTGGCGTGACGACGACAAACCCCTCGCTCGCCAGCCGCTTCAGCGCGTTCGCAACCGTGATGCGGCTGACCCCGAGTTCGACCGAAAGTTGCGAGCCGACGAGTTTTGTCCCCGGCACGAGGGCGCCACGGGTGATCGCCTCGCGGAGGCGCTGGTAGGTCTGCTCCTCAAGTGTGCGGTGGCCGACAAGAGGCGCGAGCCGCGTATGTGTACCATCCATTGCAACCTCGTGCATGCGAATCCGAACCAGCATTGCATGCAGTGTGCAATAGTGCAGTGCGCGTGTCGAGTCGGTCGAACCCCAAGTCTTGTGATCCAGTAATTCTGTCATCCCGCTGCGGGAAGCCGCGTCTCCACGGACGATTGGTCCCCGGTCTCGCCTTGCTGGTCCGTGCGACTGGCAGGGGCGCGTTTCCCGCCGGTGATGCGGGCGTCGTCGCCAGACACTGTCTGTGATAATACGGGGTCGCCTCACGAAACGGAAAAATCGCACATGAAGGGCGCAACGCCAGGCGGCGCGATGGATGGATGGAACACGGCGGACTATTCCGCTGTGCAATACGCAAGATGGCCGCGTAGTTTCCGGAAGGATCGCTACGGACATATGGCAACACCTGCCATTTGTGGGGTAGGGAATCGTTCTCTTGCGTAATTGTCGGTTAAGAAACCTTATGCGACTTGCTGTTTCTTCGTGACAAAGCAGTTAGTTTGGCTCTTCCCATCCACCGCGCAGCGGTTCCCACCGGGCGCGATCCGAGACCGTCCCAGCAAGAAGCGGATCGAGGAACGTTGCGGCGAGCGCGAAACCGCTGCGG
>JALYUS010000661.1 GCA_030853625.1 Chloroflexota bacterium | reverse complement strand
TGTTCAGGACAGGGGTCGGCGATTGCCGCTGACCAACGATGCAAATGGCAGCAACGGGCAACACGATTTTCAACATGCTCGGCCCTTATTGCTACATCCGATCAGTGTGTTCACCATTCGGATGTGGGCAATCCGCCTGCAGTTCTCATCGTCGTCCATCGCGCCGCGCTACCACAACTCCCGGGACGCGAGCGCCTGGAGTTTCGCCCATGTGATCGCCGGGTCCACCGCGCTGCTGCCCGCGAAGGTGGCGAAGCCGCAGTCCGTCCCCGCGATGACGCGCTCCCGTCCGACGAGCGTCGCGTAGCGCACGATCCGCTGGGCCACGAGTTCCGGATGCTCGATATAGTTCGTCGTCGAATCGAGCACGCCGGGGATCAGCACTTTGTCCTGCGGCAGATTGACATCCTCGAAGACCCGCCACTCATGCTCGTGGCGCGGATTCGCCCCCTCGAACGAGATCGCGCACGCGTTGGCCGTCAGGGCGATACCGATGATTTCCCGCAACGGTACGTCGTGATGGTGCGGTCCCTCATAGTTGCCCCAGCACAAATGCATCCGCACCCGCTCCGGTGGGATGTCCGCGAGGGCGTGGTTGAGGGCGGCGACGTGCAACTCGGCGTTGCGCTTGAACTCCGCGAGGCTCAAGTCCGCGAACTGGATGTGCCGGCCCATCGCGAGGTCCGGGCAATCGACCTGCAAAATGAACCCCGCCGTGTGGATCGCGTCGTACTCCACCTTCATCGCCGCGGCAAGCGCCATCACGTACGCTTCATGGCTCGGGTAATGCTTGTTCTCCAGGAAGAGCGAGATCACGCCCGGCGACGCCGCAGTGATAAAGACCTCCGCCGGTGTAACGGCCGCAACTGCGGCGGCGAGGTTGTCGAGATCGGCGCGCGCCGCGTCGGGGTCGCGATAACTGACTGGCCCCGTGCAGGCCGGGGTAGGGAAGCGGGGGCGGCGGCGCTGCTCGGCGAAGGCAGGAAATTCCCGGATGTCGGAGGGGCCGCCCGCGATCCCGGCTCCCTCGCCCGCGAACCCGGTTAGACGCGCGGCGACATACGTAGAGTAACCGACCTTGCCCATCTCGCCGTCGTTGATCACATCGAGGCCCACATCCGTCTGCTTATGCACGACCGCCGCGACCGCCTCGCGGACTCGCGCCGCGAGTGCGCCAGTGTCCACCGGCTCGTCCGTCGCCTGCGCGTAAAGGAGCGGGACGAGATCATCCGGCCGGGGCAGGCTGCCGGTGTGCGTGGTCAGGATACGCTCAGTGCTACGCTGCATGTCTCTTCCCTCCTACGCCATCGGATCGGGTGCGCAATGGCAGATCTATCATCAACCGTCCATGGACATGCTGCAAGGATACAATCGCGCCCGACAATAAGGCGGCGTCGAACGGCAAGAACGCGAACGGGATACCTTCGTCTGCATGCATCGCCGTCCGCTGTTACTCGGCCCGAAGCGAGAGCGCGCGTCATCAGCAGCGAAGTGGACGCTCTTTTGGGGCAGTTAGCCACCGACGAAAGTGCGGCATGGCGCGGATGCTGGATGTCCGCGACGCGGACTTCGCGACCATCGACACCGAGCACGGAGAAGCGAGGTGATCCATGGCATCAGGAAAGGATACCTCCAACCTCACCGATTGTCCCGATGGCCGTGAGCGACAATCCGGTGCTGGATCGTGCGTCGCCCGGCGGCGGCGCGACCGATGTCGGGGCGCACGCCAGCAATGTGAGCGCGTTTGCCCCGTCCGGGTGCGGTGAGTACAAGAGCAGGTAGGAGTCGCTCAGATCGGCGATCAGTCTCACGCGGCGCGGCGACCCCTGGTCGTTCGGGGGACCGGGTGGAATCATCCCGTTTTCAATGCGTGCGTGCAGTTCGTACTCACCGGGTGCGAGCGCCGTGTTGGTCGGGATGATGATTCGCTCGTTCACATGTTCAGCAGGCGCACGGACAAGGCCCATCGAAACGCCGTCCCCGAAGAGGTCCCTCGCGAACGTTGCCCGGAAGCCGAGTTGCAGCGGGATCGGTGCGGTGCCGTGATACCGAGCGTCGAGGTTGAGAATGAGCGCCCCGTCATCGAACGCGGCCGTCAGGCGCAACTGGACGGCAACATCCGTCGAAATGACGGTTTCCAGGATGACCGCCGTGGGGTCGCGCTCGATGAACCGCCACGGCTGGATCGGCAATGGCACGCCGCGCGGGTCGGCACCGGCGGAATCGGGAGACGTGGGCTTCGGTACGCAGCAGGCGCCAAGCCCGGAGGCTTCTGACGAATGCCGCAGACCCTCTGCCCCGGTGCAATGGAGCACATGTACCCACGCACTCTCCTGACGACCGGATAAGCGGACCGCGAAGCCGACACAGATCCCGCCGAAATCGGGCGCGAACCACGCCACGGCACAACCGCGAGGGTCGACAATCCGGATGAGGTGCGCCCTCCCGTCCTCCCATCCCGGCGGGCCGGGCGGCGCATCGATCGCGGCGAGGCTCGGGCCGCGCCGTCCGGTAGGATTAGAGCGTGACGTAGAGGGTGTCATCCGCAACGGTCACCGGATACTGGCGCAGGCGTACACGCTGATCTGCGAGCGCCTTGCCGGTTAATAAATCGAACTCCCAGCCATGCCACGGGCACGCCAGTATCTCGCCCTCCCGCCCCCAGCAGAATTTCCCGGGCGGCGACGGCAGCGTCGTGCCGCCGACGCGCCCGCGACACACCGGCGCAAGCTCATGCGGGCAGAGGTTGAGCACCGCGATGAACCCACCGTTCACGTTGAAGACGCCGATGGAATGCCCCTTCACCTCGACGAAGCGGCGCTCCCCGGGCGGGATCTCACTGGCCCGTGCGACCGGCCATTGCTGCGGCTCCTTCCCGCTCCCAGTTGCACGTTGTTCAATCATGGCGCGCCCCCGCTGCGGCAGTGACAAGTGCGGCCGCCGCCCGATCGGCGTCGCGGGCGGGGAGATGATACAGTTCCCGCGCCGTCTCGCTGAGGACGCGCGAGCGGACTTTGGCGGGCAGGGCACGCGCGGCGAAGTCGGGGGTATCCCCATCCCAATGCGGGTAGTCGCTGGAGAACATCAGCATCCGCTCGACGGGGAACATCTCGAGGATCGCGCGCAGGTGCTCGGGATGCTCGGGCTCCTCGATCGGCTGCGTCGTCAGCCGAATGTGCTCCGCGATGTATTCGCTCGGCGGTCGTTCGAGCCAGGGCGTCGTTTGCCGCAGCGCCTTCCAGTTCTTGTCGAACCGCCACATGAGCGGCGGGAGCCACGCAGCACCGCCCTCGATGAGCACGAACTTGAGGGTGGGGAACTTGACGAACGTCCCCTCGGTCACCAAGCTGACCATGTGCGCCATGTAGCTGGTGACCAAATCGGTGTGCCATTCGAGGTAATTGGTGGGATAGCCTGCGGCGGTCGGCGCCCCCGAGATGCCCACGCCCTCCGAGCCGGGATGGAGCGCCACCGGGAGGTCGTGCTCCACGGCCGCCGCGTAGATCCGGTTGAAGTATCGCTGGCCGTAGGGCATGCGCGCCCCGCTCGGCATGAGTACCTGGACGAAACCGGGATTGGCGGCCATCCGATGGATCTCTCTCGCGGCCAGGTCGGGGTCATTGGGGGCGACGATGATCGAGGCGCGATAGCGCGGGTCTGCGGGCAACCAGTCGGCGGCGAGGATGTCGTTGATTGCGGAAACGATCGCGGCGGCGAAATCCGGGTCCGGGGAAAGCCCCGCGTGGACGCTGCGCTCCGGGTTGAGTATCCCGTATTCGATGCCGTACTCATCGAGGAAATAGCGCGCGAGATGGCGCGGATCCCCTTCGATGCGCTCGCCGTCCGGCGTGACGGCATCGGCCCGCATCACGCCGTTGGGGTTCCAGTAGCCGAGATGGCCGGGGCCCTCGTTGCCCGAGGCGTAGCGGGTGCGCCATGGCTCCGACAGGAAGTCCAGGATGCGCTGCCGGTCGTACGATGAGTGGATGTCGGTGTCGATCACTGAGAGTGGCGTTGCCATGGATCCTCCTATCATCTACCAAACGATCGCGCGGTACGTTACACACCTTGTTGTTTCAGCGATAGACGGCACTACAGCCGGAGCCGCGGGTCGAGGACGTCGCGGAGACCGTCACCGAAGAAGTTGATCGATAGGACCGACAGCGAGATCGCGAGGCCCGGGAATGCCGTCAGCCACCAGGCCCGGGTGAGGATGTAATCGCGACCATCCGCGACCATCGTACCCCAACTCGGCATGTCGGCGGGCACACCGGCGCCGATGAAGCTCAGGCTCGATTCGAGAATGATCAGCAGCGCCAGTTGCTGCGTGCCGAGCACGATGATCGGCGTCCAGGCGTTGGGGAGGATATGCCGGAAGATGATGCGCAGGTCGCTCGCCCCGGCCGCCCGCGCCGACTCGATGAACGCCGCAGACTTGATCCCTAGGGTCACCCCGCGGATCGTGCGCGCGAACACGATCCACGCGGCCAGCGCCAACACAATCAGAAGCACGCCGAGGCTCCGCCCGGCGAAGGCAACGATGCCGATGGCGAGGAGAATGCTGGGAATCGCCAGCTGAACATCCGCGAGGCGCATGATCACCGTGTCGATCCAGCCGCCGAAATAGCCCGCGAAGAGACCCACGACGACACCGATGCTTCCCCCGATGAACACCGCCAGGAGGGTGAGACCGAGCGAGACGCGCCCCCCGTAGAAGATGCGACTGAGGATGTCCCGGCCGACTTGATCGGTCCCGAGCAGATGGAACGTCCCCACGTTCGAGGTCGCCAGCGGCCGCACGAGCTTGATCCGCGGGTTGATCGCCTGAGGAGACGCAGGCGCGATCACGGGCGCCGCCACGGCGGAGAACGCGATGAGCAACAGGAAGACCAGACCGGCCACCGCGCGCCGCGAGCGGAGGAATCGCCGCCCGAGCATCCGCCGCGCGGCGGATTGGGGAGAGATCACGCGGGCGGTTCCACCTACGGGAGGCAACGTGCGAGATACCATCGAGTCACTCCAGTATGGTGAGCCTCGCCACGAGGCTGCTGCACCGCCCTGCACTCAGGCGTGGTGGATCCGCGGATCAATGTAGGCGTAGAGGAGATCGACCGCCAGATTGATGAAGACGAAGAAAATGCTCAGCATCAGGACGGCGGCTTGGACCAGCGGGTAATCCCGGGCATTGATCGCCGTATACACGACCGTGCCGACACCCGGCCACGCGAAGATGGTCTCGGTGATCACGGCCCCGCCGAGCAGCGTCCCGATCTGGAGACCGAGGACGGTGACCAATGGGATAAGAACATTGCGCATGGCATGGCCGTAGACGACGCGCCGGTCGCTCAGCCCCTTGGCGCGCGCGGTACGCACATAATCCTCGTGCAACACATCCAGCAAGCCGGAGCGCACCAGCCGGGCAGTCAGCGACATCAGGTACGCGCCGAGGGTGATCGCGGGCAAGACGAGGTGCTGCGGCCCGCCGATGCCGGACGCGGGGAGGACTCGGAGGAAAACCGCGAACACCAGTACGAGCATCAATCCGAGCCAGAATGCGGGGATAGACTGGCCCAGCATCGCCACGCCCATGCCGAGATAGTCCCAGGGGGTGTCTCGGCGTACGGCGGAAAGGACGCCCAGCGGCACGGCCACAACGAGAGCGAATGTGAGCGCGACGGTCGCGAGCAGCAACGTCGCCGGTAGGTGACCAAGGAGGACCGTGACCGTCGGCTCGCCGTAGAAGAGCGACCGCCCCAGATCGCCGTGCAGCGCCTGGCTGAGGAAGATCAGGTACTGGACCGGGATGGGGCGATCCAAACCGAGCTGTTGGCGCATTGCGGCTACCTGCTCGGCCGAGGCGCTCTCCGAGAGCATGGAGCGCGCCGGGTCGCCCGGGATAAGGCGCACCAACACGAAGACGATGACCGACACCCCGAAAACGAGGCCGACCGACTGGATGAGTCGCCGGATGATGTAGTTCCCCATGATCGCATCGCGCGTGACGGGCCGGGTGATCGCTCGCCCGGCCCGCGAGCACGTCTAGCCCAGTTCCGTATCGCGGAAGGAGAAGATCCGATTCGGCAACCATGTGAACGTCTTCACCTTCGCGCGCGCGGCGTAGTTCCAGTTGATCTGATGCAGGTAGATGAACGGAGGTGCCTGCCAGATCCCGGCGGCAGCCTGCTCATAGAGCGCCTGCCGCTTGGCCGTGTCAATCGTCGTCGCGGCGTCGCGGATCTGCTGCTTGACCGCCTCGTCGCCGAACTTCACATGGTAGAGATCGCCGACAATGCGCTCTTGGAGGTAGCGATCTGGATCGCCCGTCACGGCGATGCTGCCGCTGTAGCCAACCTCGTATTTCCCGTCATTGAAGGAGGCGAGCGCAGCGATCGGCTCCTGGAGGTTCAGGGTCAGCTTGACGCCGATCTTGCCGAGCTCCTGGACGGCGTATTCGGCGATCTCCTTACCCATCGTGAACTGGCCGTTCGGCACCTTCAACTCGGCCTCGAATCCACTCGCGAGCCCTGCGGCAGCGAGCTCTTTTCGGGCCTGGTCGGGGTTGTAGGGATTGACCGTGATCGGGGCTTTCTCGTTATAGCCCAGCAGGCCGCGCGGCGGGTACGAGGCCAGCGGCTTGGCGTTGCCGCTTAGGATGTTGTTGGCGATGACGTCGCGGTCGAGCGCGTAGTTGAACGCGCGGCGCACCTCCGGCTTGCCGAGGTGCGGATGGGTCTCGCCATTCAGCGTCAGGAAGTCGGTCTGCCACAGTTCGCTGCGGATGATCTTGAAGTTTGGGTCATTCTTGATCGTCTGGACGTTCTCTTCGCTGATCCCCTCGATCAGATCGGCCTGGCCGGCGCGGAGTGCCGCGACGAGCGAACTCTGGTCGAGGATCGGCTTGTAGATCACCTTGCTGACCTTCGGGAATCCCTTCTCCCAGTAGTCCGTGTTCGCCTCGAGCACGTACTGCTGGTCGATGTTGAAGTCGGTGATCCGGAAGGGACCGGTGCCGATCCCCTCCTCGTACGTCATGTCCCTGTTGGCGCCGGCCTTCGGCGGGACCATGTAGACTACGACGATGTTGTTGAGGAGTGGGGCGATCGGGATCTTGGTCCGTAGCTCGACGGTGTACGTGTCGACGATCCGTACGGGCTCGTCCTCGAAGTCCTTGAAGACGAATGAGAGACCCGACAGGGCGTTGTCCTTCGCACGCCCAATCGTCGCCTTGACCGACTCCCCGTCGAACGGCGTGCCGTCGTGGAACTTCACTCCTTGTCGCAACTTGAATGTCCAGGTCTTACCGTCAGCGGACGGTTGCCAGCTCTCCGCCAGAACACCGTAGATCTTCCCCTGCTGATCGAGGTCAACCAGCGGTTCGAAGATGTTGCGATGCAGCACAAATTCGTTGAGACCGTAGAATTTCTGCGGGTCTTTCGTCCGCACCTTCCCCGGCTTGGCGAAGTTCAGCACGCCCGTTGGCACCGAGGCGGACGCCGGAGCCGTCGTGGGCTTGGTGCCCGGGGTTGCGGCGGCCGGGGCGCTCGTCGCTGTGGGGGCGGCACTCTGTCCGCAGGCGTTGAGGATACCCATGCCGGCGGCGATACCCGAAAGCAGCAACGCTTGCCGGAGAAACTGGCGTCGGCCACGCGGTTGACTCTGCTGGATGATCATCACACACCCCATGCTATGCCCCAGGCGGGACACCTATAGTGGGAGCGAACTCCTCTGAGCAAGCCGAGCATAACCCGGTTCATTCACCGAATGAATTTACTATAGCGTGACGGTATGGCGATGGCAAGCTGCCGAAAGGATTGTATCTGCTCAGGATGAGTTGATCCGTCACGTCATCAGTCAACACGAAACGATCGCACACCACGAGCAGATCATCGGCGACCTCCACGCCATCGTCACCTGGTTGATCGGCGAACTCTTACCGTAGCGCTCCCCGGCCTCATCTGGTATCCCGATCCGCATGCTCGCCGGTCCTGAGATAATCATCGTTATCTCAGGAAAACGGCGAAAGGGGACTTGCCGCGCCGCGCTTCGTCGGCTATCTTCCGCATCAACACCTCCATCGTTATCACAGGAATGGCGAAAGTGATTGACCGCAGCCCCTGAGACAGGCCTCGCCCGCACATGACCGCTGATCCAGGGCTTATGCATTGTCGGCAAGCGGGATACCGAGGAGGGCGAAGACTTCCTTGGGGGTGACCACTGTAGTAGCGTAACCGCGCGGCAATCGTCCGCCATCCCGCCCGATGTAACACACTGACCACCGTGTCGCGCAGAATCGCCATAATGCTCGGCCCGTTTCCCGTGTGGATCAGGCTGCGATCCTCGCCCAGCGTGACATCCTTGACGTAATGGAGACCATTTTCGATCTGCCAATGACCACGCACGAGCGCTCCCAACCGGGCGGCGTCCGCGACACTGGACGGCAGGCTGGTGATGCTGTAGCGCACCGCCTGCTTCGTTGCTCCCCCTTCCTGCCAGCAGCGTTCCACCATGAAGACCTGCGCTACTCCCGGCCAATCGAGGTAGTCGTTCAACTCCGTTGAGGCGGTCACACGGCGCTGCTCGTGGCGACCGTGCCCGCACTCCTCGCCCACCGCTTCGCGCATGTCCCACGCGGGTAGGCTGGCAGCGCGTAGGGTGAGGTCGGCACGGCAGGCGAAGAGAGTAGCGATGTCGCGGTGCAACTGTGGCTGGTTCTCCTTGACGATGATGAGGTAATCCCCGCCTGCTTCACACACTTGCGCACACAAATTGCGCTGGCAGAAGAGGGCATCGCCCGTCAGCACCCGCCCCTGCCAATCGAGGCGCGCGATCAGGCGCGGCGCGACGCTCAACTCCGCCCGCGCTTTGTCCGCGTGACTAGCGATCTCCTCCTGGGCCAGCACCGCCGCCGCGTCGTGGGTGCAAGCAGTCAGCGCATGGACGGGGTAGCCTGCGACCGACGCGAAGGCGAGACGACCGCGCTGCGCTTTGCCATCGATGGCGACCTCTGCCGCGCCGCGCCGTTGGGGATCGGGGGGATCGTGCAGTGCGCTGTGATCGGTCAAGGCGGACGAGAGCACGGCGGGATCAAGGCGGCGAAAGAGACGGGCGACAGTGGAGGGATGCGGTGTCACCCCCTTCGCAAAGCCCATCGCCCGCTTGCTCGTCTCGTCCTGCTCCGCCCCCCATGCGGCGATAGCGAACGGAGAGAGGTGGGTAGTGAGCATCGCGGCGAGGGCGAGGGTGAGCATCGCGGCGACGGTGAAGCGCCGTCACTGTCTGCACCGGGGATCGCTCACCGCAGCGAAGGCAGCGATGAGCGGCGCGGTGTCGGGGGCAGTTGCATCAAGCGGCGAATGGTGCGTCGATGGCATCGTGCGCTCCTTTGATCAGGCTTTTCGCGTCAGAGACGAAATCCTACCAAAGTTGCGCACGTTCCTACTCGCTGCTCTCCCCGAGAATGCAAAAGCCCTGCCGCTGATCGTGTATCTGTTGACACCCCGCCGTATGATGTGGGCTCTTGGCTAGGAGAGTACTAAAAAGTCGGGGGTGTCGCCCAGAACGCCTTCTCTGGCAGGTGCGAACGCGCGTTCGCCGGTATGAATGGGACGGCTGGTCACTGGTCGTGGAACGTCCGCCGCGAAGGCACACGGA
>JALYUS010000762.1 GCA_030853625.1 Chloroflexota bacterium | reverse complement strand
GCGAGCGGCAAGGGAATCATCCCATTCGCGGCGCTGTCGGCGGCGAGGCGGCTGGCGACCCACGTTTCCGCCGTCTGCTCCCGGCCCGTCAACTCGTCCACAAGATCAGCGATGCCGCTCCACTGCTGCGTGCGGATGACGCCATCCACGCCCTGCTCGTCGCGCACCGTCTGCTCCCAGCCGGGGAGGGCGGGCAGACACCCCGCCGCGACGAGTACCTGCCCCGGTCGCTTGTGGCCCGCCAGATCGCGCAGCACGCCCATGGACTCGTCCCGCGATGGCCCGATGAAGCCGCACGTATTGACGATGACGACCTCCGCCGCACGGGGCGTCGTCACCGCCTCGTAGCCGCGCCGGGAAAGCACGCTGTGCATCCCTTCCGAATCAACGGCGTTCTTCGCGCAACCGAGCGTCAAAATGTGGTACGTGCGCTGCTTCGGCAAGAGAACCTAACCCCCCGGCCCCCTTCCTCGCGGGAAGGGGGAGAAATACGCTAGCGATAGTTGACGAATTGGAGGGCGACGGGATAGTCGTCCTCGTGGGTGCGGAAGTACTGGATGACGCCCTGAAGGTCGTCGCGGGCCTTCGCCTGAACGCGGATTGCGTCGCCCTGGATTTGCGGCTGAACCTTCTTGAACTCGTCGCGGATCGTCTTCGTCATCTTCTTGGCGAGGTCTTCCGGCAAGCCCTCTTTGAGGGCGATCACCTGCTTCGCGCGGCCACCGGCGATTTCCTCAACCTTGCCGGGATCGAGGATTTTGAGCGACAACTGCCGCCGCAGCACCTTGCTTTCCAGCAAATCGCGGATCGTCGAGATGACATAGTCCGATGGCGCGGTAATCGTAATCGCTTTGTCGTCGAGCGTGATCTCGCTCTTGGTATCTTTCAGATCGTAGCGCGTCAACATCTCGCGCTGCGCCTGATCCAGCGCGTTCTTCAATTCCTGCCGGTCGAACTTCGAGACAATATCGAAGGACGATGCGGATGCCATCTCTCGCTCCCTTTCCGAGTGCTGAGTACTGAGTGCTGAGTGCGGGATGTCGGCACAGCGCCTCAGCAGGTATCATCACGAACTGGCGGCCGCTACCCGCCGAAAGGAAAGTATACCATGTGACCGTGGTATCATCGGACAGCATTGCATGTACGCCACGAACGCAGCACTCAGCACTTCCCCCGGAGGCATGGTTGAATGAATCGGATCCCCCTGATCGGCCGGAACGGCCAGGCTCGTACCGCCCGCCGATACCGGGGCGGATAAATCTGCGGACGGGTGCGGACAACTCGCAATTCCCGCCCTTGCCGCCACCACCACCGGCGGAGGAGCGTGTCTGGACGCCGCCACTCACGATTGGCGTCCTCGCCGATACGCACATGCCCTCGCGTGGGCAGGAATTGCCCTATTTAGTCGCGCAGGCGATGCGCGCGGTGGATCTCATTCTGCACGCGGGCGATCTGACGACGCTCGACGCATTAGAGCGCATCCGGCGATTGGGGCCACCGGTGCTCGCGGTGCGTGGCAATATGGAATCGCTGGACGTGCGAATGCGGTTGCCCACGCAGCGGATTGTAGCGATCGGGCCGTGGCGCATCGGCATGGTACATGGAGATGGCGGGATCGGCAGAACGACGGCGGAGCGCGCCCGTCGCTCGTTCCACGATGTCGCCTGCATCATCTTCGGACACAGCCATCAGCCGATGAATGAGCAGGTAGACGGCGTGCTGCTGTTCAATCCCGGTTCCCCAACCGACCGCCGCAAGGAGCCATCCTTCTCCTATGGGACGCTTCAGGTTACGGATGTGGGAATTACTGGCGAGATCATCCGTTTCCAGCGTGACTAGGGTGTGTCCCCAGGGGTGGTAAGGTGGCTGGGAGCTGCTTGGGCGTTCGGCGTCAGCATTTGCAGGGCGAGCCGGGACCCGGGTTAGATCAGTCGGCTTGCTGTATGTGGACGTACCCGCTAGGCACTGGCGACCTGACGCAGCATGTCGAGGCACGAAGTCCAGCCGACCTGATGCTGTGGCAGCGCGTCAGCGGGAAGGTCGTGATGGAACAGTTCGACGACTGTCTCGTCGCCATCAGCCTTGAGGAGGATTTCAACGGTTGTGGATCCCGGCGGGAGCGCATCGTCGCCGGGGGTGCCCCAGGTGAAGACCACGCGGCTGGGCGGCTCCACCGATACGAAGGTGCCCCGCACCTTTGTATCGTCGAAGTCGAGGGCGAAGACGCCGCCCGGCTCCGGGTGCAGATCCGCCCATATGCCGATCCACTGAACAAGAAGATGAGGTTCGACAAGGTAGGGAAATACTTCTGCGGGCGCTGCGGCGATCCGGATGGTCGCCGTGAGGATGTCTGGTTGGTTCATGGTCTCTTCCGCTCTTCCTTCTTCTTGCTCGTATTCTGCTCAACGACCTGCTTGAGGCGGAGGAGTGCGTCAGGCCAGAGGTCGGCGAGGACGGTACGAACCGGTTCGAGGGACTCTGGGCGGAGTGCGTACAGCCGCCGGGTGCCTTCTCGTCGTTCACTGAGCAGGCCAGCGCGTTTGAGCAACCGCAGATGCTGGCTCACAGCCTGTTGGGTGATGTCGAAGTGTGCCGCGATCTGACCGGCGGCGAGTTCGTTGTTTCGCACCAGCTCCAGCATCTGTCGCCGGTGCGGATCCGCGAGCGCACGCAGCACCGCATCGGGTCCTGATCCGCGCTCCACATTACCGGGTTGGCTCGCGTGTGTATCGCTCATGTCCTCAAAATCCCATTTCCCGTCGTCGGGAGTTGCACCCGGCGCCCTGCCACCCAACTGCTGGGTGGCAGAATGTCGGTTGAGGTGCGACCGAGGCTCGTTCGCCGTCCTACGCGACGGGGCTATCCTTGCTGGAGTCAACGTAGTTGACAAGGCTTGCAAGGGAAGAGTTCCACCCGGCCCTGCACGTGTCGAAGCATTCGAGCTGTGGCGTCAGGCCCGTGTGCCGGAGGTGCAGGCGTAATCCACCGCTCTCGTTCGGGCTTATGTCAAAGCTGATGGTCGTTCCCACCCAGTCCTCGAACGGCTCGGGCGACGCAAGGACGGTCCACTGCACGACCGACGGTCGCTCTGCCGTGTCCACCCGCATGACGACCGAGCCGCCGTCGGAGACGAAGGTCAGCTCGCCGCCTACCAGGCCAGAACCGCTGGCCTTCATCCACCAGCCAGTGAGGCCCGAAGGTGTGGTCAGCGCGTCGAAAACCGCGTCTGCTGGCGACGTGAAGGAGACGGTTGCCTCAAAGTCGGTGTCCAGCGTGCCTGGCGCCTCTAACGTGGAGGTGAAGCCGGTGTCTGTCATTTCCTGTACCCCTTTCCGGGTCTAGGTCCGATGAGTCCATCGGGACTCTTTTACAACTAGTCGCTTGTACAAGTAACTGATTGTATTCTAGCATGGCGCTGAACCGCTGTCAAGTGGGCATGTGCGTGGGAGTGTGACGTGAGATCGTGGAGAACGCTTGCAGGGATGAAGAAGGGACCCCTGAATCCTGCCTCCTCAACTGAGGACACGCCTGGCACTGTGTTCCCGGTGGTGGCTCAATGGCACGGAAATCTACTCTCGCGGCATGCTGCTGATGCATGCAGGGGAATACGGATCGTATTCCGGTACGTTGCAGAGAGATACGACCCATGATCGAGCATGGAACGTTTGGACGTTGTCACAACCATCCTCAGGAGGGACACTGCATGGCAGTAACACAGGAACGGTTCAACGAAGGTCTGACCTACCAGCAGTACGTGGATCAGATGACGCAGAACAAGGATCGCCTCGTCGAGAACGAGGGCAAAGTACAGTTGAAGCCCGACGATGTCGCGGCGTTCAAGAACCTGCCGGAGAAACTCAACGTCCTCGTGATCGCGGAAGACTGGTGCGGCGATGTGATCGCGGGATTGCCGGTGCTCGGCAAACTGGCGGACGAGGCCGATACACTGAACGTCCGCGTCTTCCTGCGCGATCAGAACGAAGACCTGATGAATCAGTACCTCAAAGAAGGTAAATTCAAATCCATCCCGGTCGTCGTCTTCTTCGATCAGCAGATGCGCGAACTCGGCCACTTCATCGAGCGCCCCGCCGCCCAGACTGCGGAAGCGGCTGCTGCCCGCAATGCCTTCTTTGCTGCCCATCCCGAATATAATGCGCCGCAGAATACCGACTTCGGCGATCTCTCTCCCGAGGCGCGGCAGGCGTGGGGCGTGGAGAACACGAAACTGCGCACCGAGCGTGCCGCCGCGTGGAATCAATTGCTCGTGGACGAAATGAAGAAGATCGTCAGCGGCGTCCCCGCATAAGAAGAGGGCTGAGGGCCGATGCCCGCGAAGCCCTCGTCGCTTCGTTGCATGCAAAACGCTCCGGCAATCCGGCCGGAGCGTTTTACTCGTTTCACGCGGAAGCGGTCAGACGTTTGGCGGGTCTTCCATCGGCGGTTGCGGGTCGGAAATGACGATGCCAAGGGTGCGTAATTGCTCCTCGATGCGCAGGTTGTTAAAGCGCAAGAGCGGGATGATGATATTGAGCAGGTAGGCGGTCACGTATGCCGGATCGCCCATTACCTCGCCATCCGGCCCGGTGTCTGGCGTCGTCTCCGCCGCGTCGGCGATCAGTATCTGGATCTCTTCCATCGTTAACCCGAGTGGCACCCGCGTCTCCTCTCCCTCATTATCGGCCCGTCGGCTGGCTTCCCGTGCCTCTTGTGTCATAGTGTACCCTGAAATGATCGCTGCGCCACGTATGCTGAACGGTCGCGCGGTCCATTCTGCTATCATGGGCGCGGCGCCGACTGTCATCCTCGATGCACTGGAGTGCGAACGCGATGCTGGATTACCCGCGTGACCGATTCCCTGCTCTGCTGGCTCGTCTGGAACCGCGCCCGTGGCATACGGCGGCGCGCTTTCTGCTGCGCTCAGGCGGGGCGCGGGTGATGGTGGATGACGTGGCGCGCCCGCACGCGGCGGCGGTCATGATGCCTGCGTCATCGCTCGGTGGCGCCTATCTCATCCCGCTCGGCGATGCCGAACCGCTCCTCGATTTCCTCGCGGAGGAGCCGGGCATCAGCCGTCTCTGGACCTCGGATACCGAAACGGAGCGATTGATGAGCGAGACACTCTTCGGCGATCAGCGCACCGACATCACGATTCTTGCCGCGACAGACGACTGGCGGTTGCCGCCGCTTGAGCGGACGGACGTGCGGACCCGGCCACTTGGCCCGCCCGATGCGGAAGCCGTCACGCGGCTGCTGCGCGGCGAGGGGGAGTGGGTAACGGACGCCTTTGGGAGCGTTGCCGCCCTGCTCGCCGAGGGAATGGCCGATGGCGTCGAGGAAGACGGCCGTCTTGTCGCCATCGCCGCGACCTGGGCGATTGCGCCGCCCTACGCGGAAGTCGGCGCGCACACCGATCGAAGCGCGCGCGGCAAGGGATACGCGACGGCCTGCGCGCATGCGCTGATGACGGCGGTAGCGGCGAAGGGGTTGCTGCCCCAATGGACGGCGTTCACGGACAATGTCACGTCGTTGGGGCTGGCGCGACTGCTCGCCCTCGTGCCGGTGGATACCGGCGTTGAATATCGGAGGGATGAATAAATGGCAGAACAGCACGGCGATCACGCCCACATCTTCGACACGACGAAATGGCAGCGGATGGAATCGCCGGAACGACTGGCGCGCCTTGATCCGCCGACGATGATTAGTCGCCTCGGATTGCATCATGGGATGCACGTCGCGGACCTCGGCTGCGGCACTGGCCTCTTCACGCTGGAACTGGCGAAGGCGGTCGGGGAGGCAGGCCGGGTCTTCGCCCTCGATCAGAGCGAGGAGATGTTGCGCGTCGCGGGATCGAAGAACCTGCCGCCGACGGTGCGCGTGATGCACGTTGATCTGCACCACGACCTGCCGCTGCCGGAAGGCAGCCTCGATTGCTGTTTCATCTCCTTCGTGCTGCACGAAATCAGCCCGCCGGAGCACATGATCGCGCAGATGCACCACGTCCTCCGGCACGGCGGCACGGTCGCGGTGCTCGAATTCCGTGAAGACGCACCCGAAGGGAATGGTCCGCCCAAGCCCCGCCGCATCGGCGTCGAGAAACTGACCGATATGCTTGCCGTCCAGGGATTCGATTCCCCGGACGTCCGCTGGCAGAGTGATCGCGAATACCTGATGATCGCCACGCGCCCCGATCCCGCCGCGAAATTCTAGGGTCGGTGGCGTAGGCTTCAGCCTGCGATCTCTCAACGGCTTTCACCGATAGGGGACGCAGGCTG
>JALYUS010000593.1 GCA_030853625.1 Chloroflexota bacterium | reverse complement strand
CTCTCGGACTTCGCGAACACGCCGGATGACCGCCGCGTGCGCGACAGTATCCGCGCGATTGACGCGCGCGGCCTCGGTGAATGCAAGCGTGTCTACGGGATTTCGCGCAACGTCGTCGCCCGCCTTGCCCGCTTCAACAAGATTGGCGGGGAGGCGCTCTATCCGCCGACGACCTTGAGCGGACTCGTACCGGGTGGCTCGGACGGCGGATTCCTGCTCTCGGTCGCGCGGCTCGATGCCGCGAAGCGCCTCGATCTCGTCTTCCGCGCCCTCGCGGCGTGCAAGGAACGCATCGAGTTGCGCCTCATACCGGATGGCCCGGATCGGGAGCATCTGGAACGGCTCGCCGCGACGCTCGGCATTACCGACCGTGTCCGCTTTCTGGGTCGTCTGCCGGATGCGGAGGTCGTGAACCTCTACCGAACCTGTCGCGCCGTCGTCTATGTGCCGGTGGATGAGGATTACGGCTATGCGGCGGTCGAATCGCTCATGGCGGGGAAGCCGGTCCTGACGACGAGCGATAGCGGCGGGGTTTTGGAGTTCGTGCAAGACGGCGTGAACGGCGCGGTCGTCACGCCCGATGCCGACGCGCTTGCCCGCGTGCTCGATGCGTGGTGGCGCGTGCCGGCGGACGCGATGCGACTTGGCAATGTCGGGCCGAAGGCGGTCGCGGTCATCAACTGGGAGAGCGTGGTGCGGGAGTTGACGCGATGAATGAACGAGCGCCACGCGTCGCCTATTTCACGCCGTTGCAGCCGGTCGAGTCCGGCATCTCGCAGTACAGCGAGGACCTCATCCCGTGGCTGGCGACCGCGCTCGATCTCGCCGTCGTCGTGGATAATTACGAGCCAACGTTGGCATCCACACTGGCGCCGGCGCGGATCGTCGCGGCGCGTCGCTTCGACCGGCGTGCGTACGACGCCGTGATTGTGCAGATGGGCAACAGCCCGGCCCATAACTACATGGCGCCGCTCGCGCTCGACCGGCCGGATATACTCGTGCTGCACGACATCGTGTTGCATCATCTGATGGTCTGGCGCGCAGTGCAGGGGCGAGGCGGGCGCGATGCCTACCGGCGCGAGATGCGCGCGCGCTACGGCGAGCGGGGTGAGGCGGTCGCGGCGCATGTCCTACGCGGCCAGAACCCGACGGCGATGTTTGAGTTTCCGCTCAACGAACAGTTCATTCGCGCGGCGCGGTGCGTCGTGACGCACAGCCCGTCGTCGGCCGCGTGGGTGCAGCGGCTCGTGCCGGAGGCGCGGACGCACGTCGTCCCGATGGGCGTGCCGATCATCGCGCCGAGAGATCGTCAGGGTGCGCGCGCCCGCCTCGGCATTGGCCCGGAGACCTTCGTGATCCTCTCTCTGGGGCGGGTTAATCCCTTCAAGCGTATCCCGGCGGTCTTCCGTGCCGTGCGGCGGCTCGCCGATGACGTACCCGATCTGGCGCTCCTGATCGTCGGCGGCGATTCACCGAACTACGATGTCTCTCGCCTGGCGCGGTTCGCGGGGATCGAGCGGTACGTCCGCCGCCTCGGCTACCTGCCGGATGACGAGTTGCCCGATCTATTCGTGGCGTCCGACGTCTGTATTAACCTGCGCTACCCGACCGCCGGTGAGACCTCGGCGGCGGTCTTGCGGCTGATGAGTGCCGGGCTGCCAACCATCGTCACCGACACCGGCGCGTTTGCCGATCTGCCCGACGATGCCGTGCTCAAGGTTTCCCCCGATGCCTTCGAGGGTGAGACGCTCGTCGCCTTTCTCCACACGCTGGCAACCGATCCAGCGTTCCGGCGCGCGGTCGGCGCGAACGCGCGTGATTTCGTTCTGCGCGAGCATACGATGCGCCGCGCAGCGGAAGGATACCTCGACGTGCTGCACGACGTGACGGGGCGGCCGCTCGGTCACGATCTCATCCGCGAGCCGCCGCGACCGCACCCCATTGCGCCGCCCGTCCTCTCGAACGATGTGGGGGGCAGCCCTGCCCTGCCGATGACCGAGGAAGAAGACCCGATCGTCACGCCGATTGCAGAAGCAGTGGGCGATCTCGGCTTGGCCGATCATACCGCCCTGATCGAGCAGACCGCGCATGCTCTCGCGGACATGCATCTCGGCGTGGCCAACGCAGGAAAATCACAGCGTCCGGTTAGGCATCGGAACCGCATTGCGGGATAATCTATCACCGATTATGTGCCTTCTGTCGTCCCTCGCATGGGTCCGTGAGCACCTCTCAGTGCGAGTAAGTGTTGGTATTGCCAGTTGCGTTCACGCTCAACGGCATCCATGGCGTTGGTATCTCTGTAGATGGCCTGTTGGGCATAACTTGCAGAGCCGTAAGAATGCCGGGAGACATGCGCAGTTGCCACCGCTTGACCTGCGGCACGGGCAGCAGAGCGGGCGGGGCTATCTTCTCCTACTGCACGGGCAGCGGCATGAGCGTCAAGCGAAGCCTTGCGAATAATGGCCATCTTAAATGCTCCTGTATCTATCCATGTCTTAAGGGTTTCGATAGCAAGGCGTGGACGATGATCCTGCGGAGATTTTTCCTCAAAGTAGGGCATGACACGCTCGGCACAATCAATTGCCCAAAGAGCGACTGTTTTATGGTCAGTTTTGCTCACAAGCGCTACCATCTCTTCGTCTTTGTGGATGATCGAGAATCTTGATTTCTCCATGTACAGCCTTCTTCGAGGTTCCTATCCGACAACGATGAGTATACTTCAGCCACTGGCGTAAGACCACGTAACAATCATTATGTGTCGCTATCATCGGCACGCGGGATGTTTCGTCCCGAACGCGACAACGCGCCGCCGTCGGTAGTGTACAATGCGGCGAACGCGCGACCGTTGGTGCGGGCGTACGTTCAATTGCATGAAGGGACCGTGGGGATGGGATGCAACAGGTAACGACCAACGTGAAGCATGATGCGACGATGGGCGCGGCGGCGTTTCTGCCGCCCGGCACAACGCTCTCCATTGTGATCCCGGCATACAACGAAGCCGTCGGCATCCGTGCCGTCTTGCGCCGCATCTGCGGCGATTACCCGGACGCGGAAGTGATCGTCGTGGACGATGGCAGCACCGATGGCACGGGCGATCAGCTGCAAGAGTTGCCCGTGCGCGTCGTGCGTAGCCCGTACAATAAGGGCAATGGCGCCTCGGTCAAGGCGGGGATTCGCGCGGCGTGTGGGGACTACGTGTTGCTCCTCGACGCGGACGGGCAGCAGGAACCGGCGGACATCGGGAAACTGCTCATCCACACCGGCGTTTACGATCTGATCGTCGGCGCGCGGATCAAGTCGTCGCAGCAAAATGTCATCCGCGCGCTCGGCAATGGCGCGCTGGAGCGGATGGCGTCGTACCTCGCGGGGACGCAGATACCCGATTTGACGAGCGGCTTTCGCGTCTTTCGGCGCGTGGTGATCCTCGAATTCATTCACCTCCTGCCGAACCGCTATTCATACCCGACGACGAGTACGCTTGCCTTCCTCAAGGCGGGGTACAACGTCACCTTCGTGCCAGTCGTCGCGAACAAGCGGCAGGGCGGGAAGAGCGGCCAGCGGTTGCTGCAAAACGGGGCGCGTTTCATCCTCATCATTCTGCGCATGATTACGCTGTTCAGCCCGATGAAAATCTTCGCCCCGATCGCGCTGATCTTATTCGCGCTAGGAGCAGGGTACGGTGTGTACACGACGATCACGCAAGTACACATTACGAATTCGACGGTGCTGCTCTGCCTGACGAGCATCATCATCTTTTTGATGGGTCTGATTTCGGAGCAAATCGCCGCGTTGCGCTTCGAACGCGTCGAGCGCGGAAGCGATGACGATGCCAGGCGCACGGCATCGCTGGAGTAATGCTTGTGGCTGTACGCTCTCCTGCCCTGCAACGCATCCGGCGATGGCTGCCGCGACTGCTCGGCATCGCGCTATCGGTCGTCGCTATCGTGGTCGTCGGACCGCGTAAGGTGATCACCGGGCTTGGCGCCGCGAATCCGTGGCTGGTCGCGATTGCGGCGGTCGCGGTCTTTCCGTTGCTCGCGCCGAAAGCGCGGCGCTGGCAAATTATCCTGGCGGATTTCGGCATCGTGTTGCCGTGGCGCGACGCCTTTCGCTTCTATGCGATCGGCTTGTGGGCGGCAATCGTCACTCCCGGTCAGTTGGGCGACGGCCTCAAGGCATGGTACGTCCAGAGCAGGGGAGGCAATCTCGCGCCGGCGCTGGCGAGCGTGGTCGTGGATCGCCTGTTCGATGTGCTGATGCTGCTCGGTGCGGCATCCGTCGGCGTGGCGATCTATGGCAGCGCGTTTGGGGCGCAATTTGTCGTCGTTGGCGTGCTCACGCTCGTGACGGTGTGCGGCATCGCGGTCGCCGCGCGCCCCGCCTTGCGGCGCAGGGTCGCGACGCTCCTGCCGTCTGCCGCGCGCGCGCGAATTGGGCGGTTGCGCTGGGTCGCCGCCGTCCAGGACGCGCATCTGTCCGGTAGGAGCCTGCTGCGCGCGTTTGGCTGGTCGGTCGCGTCGTTCGCGGCGACGCTGGCGCGCATCTATCTCTGCTTCCGCGCGGTGGATGTCCGCCTGCCACTCATGACCTTTGTTGCGGTGGTCGGCCTCTCATCGCTTGCCGGGTTGCTCTCCGTCAGTGGCATCGGCACGCGCGACTGGGCGCTGATCGCCCTCCTCGGTCGGGACGGTATCGCCCACGACACGGCGCTCGCCGCCTCGTTCCTGATTCTCTTCCTCAATCTGACGAACATTGTTCCCGGATTGATCGCGTGGTATCGCGATCCGGTGCCGCTCCGCAGGCGAGCGGTGGCGGACCCACGGGAAATCATCGCAACGCCAGGAGTGCCATCATGACCGCATCGGCATCTATCGCGCGCACGACCTTCCTCCGGCTCGTTGTCTGGGGTTGCTTCGTCGCGCTCGGGTTGGTCGGTGTTGTCCGCACCGGGTTGACGGCCGGGCCGGTCGGGGGCGCCTTCGCGACGGCCCAGAGCATCGTCGAACAGGGGAGCATCGCGGTGGACGGCAACACGGCGATGCTCGGTAGCCTCGACGCGCCCGCATCGGGCCTCGCCTACGTCAATAATCACTTCATTGCGTCGGCAGACCCCGGCGCGGCGCTGCTCGCGACGCCCGCCGCGTGGTTCGGTATTCCGCTGGCGAACAGCCTGCACCACCCGGACGCGGCCGTCCTCCTGGTCGGTGTCACGGCAGTGCTGCTGCTGCTGCTGGCGGCGGTCGCCCTCGCCTGGGCGGGCGGGCGGCTTGGCGTATCGTCACCGCTCGCACTGCTTGGCGGCGCGTGCGGCGTCGGGACGATGCTCTTTCCGGTCGGCGCGCTGACGAACTCGGCGCTGATCTTCACGATCACCGCGTTGCTCCTCGCGTTGACCTTCGCGGATGGTGCGGACAGCCGTGTGGAAGAAGGGTGGACGCCGCACGGACGGTTGACGCTGGCCGGGCTTCTGCTGGCCTGTCTGCCGTTCGCCGTCTGGTATGGTTGGATCACTGCTGGCTGTGTCGCCATCGCGCTCGTGGTGCAGGGTGGGCGGCATTGGTGGCGGCGCGTGCCGTGGCTCGTGCTTGGCGGCGCGCTCCCGGCGGCGTTGTTTCTGATCTACAACACCGTCTGGTTCGGTCGCCCGTGGCGTGGCGCCTGGGGCTACGCGATCGGCGATCCGTGGCAGCGGACACTGCGCGGGCGGTTCACCGAGACGCCGATGACGAACCTGCGGGCATCGTTCATGGCGCTCGTTGAACTCGCGGCGCGTCATCCACTCCTGATCGTCGGCCTGATCGGGCTTGCCGTTGGGCTGTTCTTCGTGCCGTGGCGGGCGCGTGCTACGACCGCGATCCTGTTTCTCACGCTGGTCGTTCCCGCATTGTTCGACCGTCAACCATTCGGCGTGGTGGCGGAGGAGCAGCCGATGCTCGTTCTCGGCGCATTCGGCGCGATGGGCTGCCTGTTGCTCGTCGCGATTGTCGCCCGCGAGCGGCCCCGCTGGGTTCCGGTGGTGGTGCTGACGGCGATCGCGGCAGTTGGCGCCGGGATCGCCGTCAGCATCATCACGAAGGGCGGGAACCGGCCCGCGATTGTCTCTATCGGCACGGCTCCGAGCATCTATGTCGCTCCGGTCGCGCTCTGCGTCGGCGCGGTCGTCCTCCTGCTCGCCTCCGGCCTTCGTCTTCCGCGTGTTCGCCGCGAGCGGATCGTGGCGATCAGTGGCGTGGCGATCCTGCTCACGTTGTCCCTCAGCGGCTGCGGTGCGGCAACGCCGGCGCGCGACAACGCCGTCAGCGTTGTGCCGAATCTTCTGCCACCCGTGGCGACACACCTGACCGCCGGGACGATCGCTCCGCTCTGGACGCTCGATGCCAACGCCCGTGTCGCACCCGATGGGACGACGCTGACGGCCGTCAATGTGGCTGGTTCGGCCACTTCGCCGCACGTGCCGGTGCAAGCGGGCGATGGCTACCGGCTCTCCGCGCACATCGTATTGGCGCCGGGCGGGGCGGACGCGCTTGCCGCCCAACTCCTCTGGACGGATGCGCTGTTTCGCCCGCTCGCGCCGAGCCAAATCACGCTCGCGGTTGGCGTGCCGAGCGCGACGAGCGCAGCGCCCACCGGTGCGGCGTATGTCAGCGTCGCCCTCGCCCTGCCGCCGGGCGCGCTCGTTGACACGATCCATTTGCAACCGCTCGACGGCGGGCGGCTCGATGCACTGCCCAACTATGCCAAAGCCGCGCTCGCCTTCTCGTTCGATTTTGAGACGGCGATGGGTGGCCTGATCCACACGCGCGGCGGGACCACCGATCACGACGTGGCGGACGCCGAGGCGCGCGCGATGCTGATGCGCACCGGCGCGGACTTCCTGCGCCAACTCTTCGCGGCGTATGACACCCGCGCGACGTTCTACGTCAACGGCTACAACTTTCTCACCGGCAACACCGCGCGCCGTCAGTTCGTTGGTAATCCTACCTATACGCGGTACACCGCAGCCACGGCGGGCTTCGCCTCCGATTACTGGGCGACGCATCCGTGGTACGGCGATGATCCGTATGGGACGGAGCAGACGAACCCGGCGTGGTATTTCGGCTCGATAACGAAGCAGTTGGCCGCAGATGGGCACGACATCGAGTCGCATACCTTCGGGCACATCTTTCTCCATGCCGGGATTACGGCGCAGCAGTTGGATGATGACCTCACCGCGTGGGATACCGCCGCGAAGGAGAACGGCTTCGCGCCCGCGCATTCCTTCGCCTTTCCGTGGGGCTCCTCGAACAGCCTGACGGCGGAATATTATGCGGTGCTCGCGAAGCATGGCATCACGAACGTGACGCGCTACTACGACCAGAAGCCGGGGACGTATGATCTGCAATCAGTGTCCGTCTATCCCCAGATCAAGGTCATGCCCGACCAGGAACTGATTGACCGGGCGGGCGATGAAGCAGCGGCGGATCGCGGCATTGACATATCGCTCGCTATGGGTGGTATCTTCTCCCTCTGGACCCACCCGATGGACATTGCCAGTCCGGCGGCGCAGGCGATCTGGGGGCGCGTCGTCGCGTATGCGGCGGACCGGCGGTCGCTCGGCCTCTGGGTCGCGCCGGTGACGACGATCACGAACTTCGTGGACGCGCGCGCATCGCTCCGCGTGTCGAGCGTGCGGGTCGGCGCGACGACCGTGCTGACGGTGCGGGACGACGGACAGGCCGGTGTGAACGACGCAACCTTGACACTGCCCGGCGTGCCGAAGCAAGTCGCGTGGACGGGCGGATCAGGCGCGCGGGACATCAACGGCGCGCAGATCCGTCTCGGCAACATCCTCCCCGGCGAGACGATCACGATTGAAGCGCGCTACTCGTGAGTGGGGTCGCGATGCGTCCACATCTGCCAACGCTGCCACATGCGCGCGCGATCGGGGCGGCATGGTGGCGACAATGGCGCGGTGTCGCGCGATCGTGCGGTATCGCGGTCGCCGTCGCGATTGTCGCGTATCTCATTTGTTTCCCGATCTCGCGGCCCGTGACCCTCGATGTGGGACGATTTCCCGACCGCCTCGTGATTGCCGGGTTCAATGGCGATGAGCGCGACAGCGGCGTGACGTATCGCTGGACCCGCACGGCTGCCACCGTCGCGATTCCCGGTTACGGCGGGGTACGCGCGGCGCACGTCGAAGTCGTCGCGCGCAATGGACGTGGCGCGGGCACGGAGGCGCCGTTCACGGTGGACCTCGGCGGCGACCCGGCGACCGTCGGCGCGTTCCCGCAATTCCATCCGGTCCTTGCGGACCTCACTGCGTCCGGCGCGGCGGCGGACCTCATCGTGCGGCTACGGGCGGAGCGGTATCTCCCAAACAATGGCGATCCACGCGTGCTTGGTGTGCAGGTGGATCAGGTGCGCGTCGAACCGCTCCGCACATCGTGGTGGGCGGGCGCGGTAGGCGGCTGGCCATGGGCAATGCGGCTCGCGCTGTTTGCCCTCGTCATCGCGCTCGTCGTCCCGCTGCCGTGGAGCGGGGCGGTGGGCGGTGGGTGCGCGGCGGTCGTCGCGCTCGCCGCTGTGGCCGTGCCGGAGAGCCGGTTCATTCTGCCGCCGCTCCTGCTGCCGGGCGCGGCGGCGGTCGTCACGCTCTGTGCGGCGTGGCGATGGCGCGCGACCGGCTCACTGCTCGGCGCGGTTTGGCATGCCCTCGATCGGCGGATCGTCGCGCGGGCGATTGTCGGTGCGCTCGTCGTCGCCTATGCCGTCTGCGCCGTCGCAGTCATTACGCACGTTGACTTCATCGGCCACGCGGACTACGCGGATAACGCGGTACGGGCAGGGAACATCGTGCGCGGTCACGGCGATGTGATTGACTATATCCCGCAGTTCTATCAGCGGTTCCCGGCGATTGTCCATCCCGCTGAGACGTGGCCGCCCTTGCAGGTCTGGATGATCGCGGCGTTCTTTCGCGTCTTCGGCATCTCGACGGTCGTCGCCAAACTGCCAAATGTTGTGGTGATGATGGCGCTGCTCGCGCTTGTCGCGGCGATCGGGGCATGGCGGTGGAGTCGGCGGGTCGGTGTGTTTGCGGCGCTCCTGCTCGCCGCGATGCCGCTCTTCTTCGAGGACACGCTCTTCCCGGTCAACGATCTCGTCTTCACGCTGCTGTTCGCCCTCTTCGTCGTCGCGCTCTATCGGGCGTGGTGCGAGCCGC
>JALYUS010000592.1 GCA_030853625.1 Chloroflexota bacterium | reverse complement strand
GTATCTGTTCAGGGATGAGGGGAGGCGGTATGCTGCCGGGATGATCGATCTGAAGACCGCCAGCCGCGATGCGTTGATTCGGCTGATCGTTTCCCAACACGAAATGATCGCCCGGCAAGAGCGCGTGATCGCCGCCCAGCAGGAGCGGATTGCCGCGTTGGAAACGACGGTGGCGCAGTTGACCGCGCAGGTCGGGGAGTTGCTCGCCACTGTGGAGGCACTGCGGCGCGGCGACGATGGTGCGGAGAGCGGACGACCGCAAGGGATGCCGGGTCTCAAACCGGCGACCGCGCAGCCCCGCCCGTCGAAGCAGCCCCGCAAAAGGCGGATGCAGCAGTTTGTCCGACGACGGATGGAACCGACGCAACGGGTGGTTCATGCTGTCGAAGCGTGTCCAACGTGTGGGATGCCGCTGGTCGGTGGAGCGGTCAAACGCACGCGCGAAGTGATCGAGGGGCCGCTCGTGCCCGCCGTGATCACGGAGCATGTGTACCTCGAACGGTGCTGCCCCCGCTGTCACACCCGGCATACCCCGGCGGTGGCGTTGACGGGTGAAGTGCTGGGGCGGCAGCGGTTCGGGGCGGGGCTGGTCAGCCTGATCGCAACGTTGCGCGCGGAGGCGCGCCTGCCGGTGGCGACGATCCAATGGTATTTGCAGACGTTCCACGCCCTGTCGGTCAGTGGCGGGGCGATTGTCGGAGCGCTGCGGCAGGTGGCGCGGGCGGGTGAGCCAGCGGTTGCGGCCATCCGCGAGGAGATTCGGGGCAGCCCGGCGGCGCATGGCGATGAGACCGGATGGCGCGAGGATGGCGTGAACGGCTACGCCTGGGTCTTCTGTACGCCGACGGCGCAGTATTTCACGCGGGGCAGCCGCAGTGGGGCGATGGTGGACGCGGTGTTGGGCGATACCTTTGCCGGGGTATTGGTGAGCGACTTTTATGCGGGGTATGCGCACTATCCGGGGGTGAAGCAGAAGTGTTGGGCGCACCTCCTCAGAGATGTCCATGATCTGCGGGTGGCCCATGTCGAGAATGCCGAGGTACAGGCATGGGCAGCGGCAGTGCATGACGTCTATCTGCGGGCGGTGGCATGGAAGGAATGGCACACGGCGGCGGGGGAAGCGGTGCGACAGCAGGCGGAGACGACGTTCATGCAGGCGTTGCAGCGGATCATTGCGCCCTACATCGAGGCGCGGGTGCCGCAGCGGGTATTGAGCCAGCGGATGGCGAAGCACCTCCACGAGTTGTTTGTCTTCGTGCGTGAGCCAGCGGTGCCACCGGATAATAACGAAGCGGAGCGAGCGTTACGACACCTCGTGACGAGCCGGAAAATCAGCGGCGGGACACGCTCGACAGCGGGGAGCGCAACGAAGATGACGCTGGCAACGCTGTTCGGAACGTGGCGGCGAAAAGGCATCAATCCGTTTCGTGCCTGCCGTGCCCTCCTTATTTCCCCCTAATCCTGAATAGATACCCTCGCTGTCCACTATCTGCTGCCCGCTGCCCGCTGGCACATTTGTTGCGGTTTCCCTTCTTTGCCACTTGCACCGAAGCGGCTGAATGAGAAGGGAAACATCCATGCCACACGAACACGGCGACGTACCCGGCCCGACGACCCACAAAGGCGAGCGCCCCGCGAATAGCGCGCAACCCGGCGAGCAGGCTGCCGAATCGCAGGCGTCGCCCCCCGCGCCGCTTGGCTACGGCGAAGAAGCGAGCGAAAATCTCGGTACGACGACGGCTGCGCCAAATCCCGCGCCGGAGAAATTCTACAATCCGAGTGAAGGCGAATCCGCCACACGGACGAACGCGCCACCGCGCGGCGGTGGCTATCTCTCCATTCCGGGCGAGGACTCCTGATCGCCTGCATTCGTCGCGGCATGGCCAACGAGCGATGCAGACAGGCCCCTCCCAGCATGGGGAGGGGCCGTTCCATGAAAGGATGGTTTCGTGATGGACGAGGTAAGCGAGCGCGGCAGGATTCCCGGCGACGCGTATGCAGATAACCGCACACTACCTAATGAGATTGACCCCGCAACCGGGGAGTCGGCGGACGACGCGCTCGAAGCGACGCGCACGCAAACCGAATACCTGATGCCCGCCGAGGACGCGACGCCGGAGCCGGTCAACTGGTCCACGAATCCGACGCAGGACAGCACGCAGGAAGCGGAATGGGAAGAACCGTTCGATGCGCCGAACAACAATGCGACCGGCGGCGACGATGAAGACATGCTTGCCGCCGAAGGTTCGGTTGATTCGGGCGTGGATCGCATCGTGGACGAATCGTATTTCGAGAATGAGGACGATGATCTGAACGACGCCGAGGATGCGCCGCTCCGCCGCGCCGCGCTACCGGACGATCCGCATCCCGGCTCGGACGTGCCGGATGTGGCTGACGCGGATATACTGCCCCCGGACGAGGAGACGACGCGCGGCACATCCGCACGCCGCTGACGACAGGAACAGTAAAGGACGCCGCATGCCACTCGTTGCTCGGGACGATCAATTCACGCTGCGTGGGACGTTCGCCGAGCGACTGACCCTCGCCGGATCACGCCATTCTGTTTACGCCTTCCTCATGGACGCGGACACGCTCTTGCCCGCCGTGCCGAGCGTGGCGCGGATTGTCGCGCACGCGGGCGGCGCGTACCGGCTCGTCTTCGCGCCGGTCGGGGCGGCGGGTTTGCAGTTTATCCTCGAACTCGAACTGGCGGTGACGGGCGATGCCACGCGCACAGTGATGCTCCACTCCGTCCCGACCGACATTCCCCCGCTCGAACCGAAAGGCACGCTCGGCGATTTCACTGCCACACTCGTGCTGACGGAACAGGGCGCGGAGACCGCGATAGACGGCAACGCGACACTGACCGTCGTGGATACGATCCCGCCGCTGCTGCGCCGGATGCCCCGGATGCTCCTCGAACGCACGACTTCACTCGCCGTCGGCAAGCAGATGGAGACGATTGGCCGCGACCTGATGCGCAACGTCGCCGCCGCGTATCCTAACTGGCAGAAGAACCATCCCGACGCTTGACGCGGGAATATGCCCGCGTTTCACTGTGTAGGGCATCATTCCCCCTTCCCACGCCGAGTGATGGAAGGGGCTGGGGGCGTTAGGCAAAAGGAGCGTTCCAATGGCGAACCGTCTTCCTACCATCGGCATCGAGTACTGCCACGAGTGCGGCTACCTCGGCTTCGCGACGAAACTGGCGGAGGGGCTGCTGCGTACCTTCGAGGGGCAACTGGGCGGCGTGCTCATCATTCCCTCCACCGGCGGCGCATACGAAATCACGCTCGATGGTCGCTCAATCTACTCGACCTTTGAAGAGGGGATGCCGACGCAGGACGAGGCAATCGCACGCGTCCGCACCACGCTGGCGTCGTCTGCCGCCGTGACGGCGTAACGGCGCCACCAGCGTGCGGATTGACATCCTGACGATCTTCCCCGGCATGTTCGCGGGTGCGGGGCCGCTCGGCGTGAGCATCATCGGCCGGGCAGTGGAGCGAGGTATCCTCGATCTGCGCGTCCACGATCTGCGCGACTGGACGACCGACCGCCATCGCTCGATAGACGATTATCCGTACGGCGGTGGCGCGGGCATGGTGATGAAAGCGCCGCCCGTCGTCGCGGCCA
>JALYUS010000586.1 GCA_030853625.1 Chloroflexota bacterium | reverse complement strand
GGGTTCGCGGTGGCGGTGGCGCACGAGGGCGCGGAAGCCTACGCGGAGGGGTTCGGGGAGCGGGAGATTGGCACGGGCGCGTCGGTCACGCCGGATACGGTCTTCGGCGTCGCCTCGGTGACGAAGTCATTCACCGCGCTGGCGATCATGCAACTGGCGGAGGCGGGCAAACTCGCCGTGGATGATCTGGTGACGCGCTATCTGCCGACGTTCCGCACGCCGGACCCGGAAGCGACGCGCGCGATCACGCTGCATCACTTCCTCTCGCACACCGCCGGGTTGCCGCCGCTACCCTCCCGCTTCTTCGCCTTCGCCCGTTCGATGGCGGGTGATCCCGCCGCCGGGAGCAAGCCCGCGTGGTCCGCCGCCCATGCGCCGATCGAGACCTACGAAGACTTGATGACCTACCTCACCGAGGGTGGTTATACGCTACTCGGCCCGCCCGGCGCGCAGTTCAGTTACTGCAATGAGGGGTTCGCCCTGCTGGGCGCGATTATCGAGCGGGTGAGCGAGCAGCCGTACGAGGCATACGTGCAGCGGCATATCCTCGATCCGGCGGGGATGACGCGCAGCACGTTCGATGTAGCGACGCTCCGCACCTTCCCGGATGTCGTCACCTTCCACGCCGCACGGGAAAATGAGGGGCAGCGGGAGGTTTACGCCGCGCCGAACTGGCTCTATTCGTTGGTCTGGTCGCCTGCCGGGGGACTGAATTCGACGGTGCGCGATTTACTGCGCTATCTGGAAATCTACCGGACGGGCGGCGTGACCGGAGATGCACGGCTGCTTTCCGCCGCAGGCGTCGCGCGGATGACGACGCCCCACGCGCCGCGCAGCAGCCCCGGCTCCTCCTACGGTTACGGCCTCGGCGTGATCCCAAACTATCACGGGCTGAAACTGATTAAACACGGCGGCGGGCGCAAGGGGATTGCCGCCGAAGTGATCGTCGTGCCCGAAATCGGATTCACCGGCGCGGCGATTGCCAATCTCGCGGGCGTCCCCGTCGCGACAATCACGCTTGCTGCTCTGAACCGGACGCTCGACCTGCCCGTAGATACCAAAATCGAGGAATACACGGACGCTACCTGTCCGCCAGAGCGCCTGCCCGCATACGCTGGAATCTATCGCGCCGGGGAAGGGCAGAATATCGCCGTGACCGCTGAAGATGGCGCACTGATCTATACATTCGAGGGGAAGCGGCATGTCGCCCGCGCGGTCGGCGAACACGCCTTCGTCGTGAACACCGAGACGGGTGAGACGTACACCCGTTTCCTTACCGATAATGGCACGCCTGCATCGGCAATGATGATGGGTAGCCGAATCATCCCGCGAGAGGAGATGCAGTAATGAATGAGCAGGTTCGCCAGGCGCTGGCGCGTGACCGAACGATTGATATCACGACGATTGGCCGCGCGAGCGGGCAGCCCCGACGCATCGAGATGGCATTCTCCAATCTCGACGGGGAAATCTACATTACCGGCACGCCCGGCAAGCGCGACTGGTATGCCAACCTAATCGCGAACCCGGCGTTCACGTTCCACGTGAAGCAGAGTGCGGCAGCGGACCTCGCCGCCCGTGCCACACCGATCACCGACCCGGATACGCGCCGCACGATCCTCACGCGCATCCTCGACAAACTGGGGCGTTCCGGCGACCGCGATGCATGGATAGCGGATAGCCCGCTGGTGAAGGTTGCCTTTCCTGATGACTGATTCCGTGCTGTTTTTCTGGTAGCCGCGTTGCGGCGACTCGTTCAGACATTCGCGGGCGTGCCGTCCTCCTCGTAGACACCGGGGTAGTAGGCGGCAGGTTCGGTGGCATATTTCGCCAGGGCCTCCTCGTCCAGTTCGACGCCGAGGCCGGGGCGCGTGGGCAGTTCCGCCCAACCGGGCGTCAGAGCGAGCGCCTCTCGCTGCACGTCCGCCCAACCGGACAGGTGCAACTGGTTGGCGAACTCGAGGATGCGGAAATTCGGGATCGCCGCCGCGAGGTGGATCGAGGCGGCGGTGGCAATTGGCCCCTGGGGATTGTGCGGCGCGACCTGAATATGGTGCGCCTCCGCCATCGCGGCGATCTTCTTCAGGGCGGTGATACCGCCCGCGTGGCAAATATCCGGCTGCACGACATCCGTCAATTTGCTCTCGATGAGGTCGCGGAACTCCCACGGTGAAAAGAGCCGCTCGCCGGTGGCGATGTCGGTGTTTTTCGGGTGGGCCATCACCTGCCGCTGGCCGTCGAGGTCTTCCGGCATCACCGGTTCCTCGAACCAGGCAATCGCGTAGGGTGCGAGGGCGTCGAGCATCCGGCACGCGACCGACGCGCGGGTACGGCCGTGATTGTCCACGAAGAGTTCCATCCGATCGCCGACGACGGTACGGATAGCGGCGATCCGCTCCACGGCGATTCGCACTGCGTCCGCCTCGTGGTTCTCGCCGATCGGTGCGAAGGAGGAGGCTTTGAGCGCCGTCCAGCCCGCATCCGCCAATGTGCGTACATCATCGGCGGTCTGCTCGGTCGGCAGGCCAATCGCGACATGCGTGTAGAGTCGGATGCGGTCGCGCACCGCGCCACCGAGCAGGTCGTACACCGGCATCCCAGCCAGTTTGCCCTTGATGTCCCAGAGCGCCTGATCTATCGCACTGATCGCCGAGTTCAGCACCACGCCGCCACGCCAGAACCCGTGCCGGTATTGCACCTGCCAGATACGCTCGATGTGCCGCGGGTCCATGCCGATAATGCCGTGTTGCTCGGCATAGCCCCGGATCGCGCTGGCGACGATGCGCTCCTTGCCCTCCAGCGTTCCCTCGCCCCAGCCATGCACGCCCGCATCGGTCGAGACTTTGACGAAAAGCCACGTCCGTAGATGCGGCGCGACTTGCACGAAGAATGTTTCGATATTCGTGATACGCATTCTCTCGCTCCTCCGCTCTCATCTCGTATCGTACAGGCTGGCGATGAGCATAGCACGGTGCGTAACGAGTAGCGCAGTGTATTGCGAGCGCCACGCATTTGACGGCGGCGGGGCGCGATGATAGAGTCACGCGTGTCAGACAAGTCAAACGGGCGTTCTTTGTGTGCCTCGAAACCAATGGAATTGCGTCGGCGTGCGCGTGCGCGGTAGCGGAATGGAGAGAGTGGAGATGACGGACAAACAGGTAACCCGGCGTGGTATCTTGCGGCTTGCGGCTGGATCCGCTGCTGCGGCGCTCCTCGCCGCGTGCGGCGGTGGAAGTACCGCGACGAACACGCCAAGTACCGGCGGAGCGAAAGCGACCGCCATTCAGGGCGGCACCGGTGGGCAGACTCCCGCACCCGTTGCAACCAGCGCGCCCGCCGCGACCGTCGCTTCGAGTAGCGCGGCGGCGAAACCGGCCGGTTCTGCGGCGGCGTCCACCGCACCGGCGGCGAGCGCCGCATCTTCCTCAACGACCGCGAGCACGGGTGGCCTCCTGCCCCTCCCGGTCACAACACCGAATCCGAATGTGAAGGGCAATGTTCTCTACTGGCAGACAACATTCGATGATCCAAACGTACCGAGCGCGAAATACCACGATCAGTGGCTCGCCTCGCTGAAGACGACGCTGCCGAATGTCACCCTCAAGGAGGAGCAATACTCGTATAACGACATGCTCGATAAGTTGCGCGTCTCGAGTCGCGCTGGGCAAGCGCCGGATACCATCGTCGTGCCGATCCTCTGGGGGCCGGAGTTCGCATATGCCGGGGCATTGCAGGAGATCAATCTCGCGGATTTCGGTTACACGGCGGATAAGTTCTGGCCGGGCGCGCTCAAATCCCTGACGGTCAACGGGAAACTGTACGGCATCCCAACCAACAACGAGACGATGGCGATGGCGTACAACACGGACATCTTCCAGAAGGCGGGCCTCGATCCGACCAAAGGCCCGGAGACGTGGGACGACGTCAAGAATTTTTCCAAGCAGATCAAGGACAAAACTGGCAAGGCGGGCTTCGGCCTCGTCGCGAAACTGAACGCGGGCAATACGCCGTTTCGCTACATGCCACTCAGTTGGGCCTATGGCGGCGGCGCGCTCGACGAAACATCGGACAATCCGACTTACCAGAAGTCCATGTTCGACAGCGACGGCAATATCGCCGCCTTGCAGTGGGTGTACGACATGTACACGAACGGCTGGGCGCCGCAGTCGTCGCTCACCAATACGCAGATCGAAGTGCGCGACCTCTTCACCTCCGGCGAAGTGGCGATGATGATTGATCTTCCCGGCGTGTACACGATTGTCAAGAACAAAACGCCGGATGTCGCCGCGAAGATGAATTTC
>JALYUS010000565.1 GCA_030853625.1 Chloroflexota bacterium | reverse complement strand
TTCCTGCAAAGCAAAGCGAAGATGGACGCGATGATCTACGGATTGATCGCCGAACGCCGCGCGCGGGGTACGGATAGCGGCGACATCCTTTCAATGCTGCTCGCCGCGCGCGACGATGATGGCACGGTGATGACCGACCGGCAAGTGCGTGACGAAGCGCTCACCTTTCTCGCCGCCGGACATGAGACGACCGCGACCGCCCTCGCGTGGACCTTTATGCTTCTCTCTCAACACCCGGAAGTCCGCCAGCGGCTCATGGATGAGATCGTGAACGTGCTCGGCGATCGGCTGCCGACTGCCACTGACCTTACCCGGTTGACCTACCTCGAATGCGTCATCAAGGAATCTCTGCGCCTCTATCCGCCTGCCTGGGCCGGAACCCGTATTGCGCAGGAAGAGGTCGAATTGCGCGGCTATCGCCTGCCGAAAGGGACGATTGTCGGTTTTAGCCAATACCTGACGCACCGGATGCCGGAGCACTTCGCGGAGCCGGAACACTTTCTGCCCGAGCGATTCGATCCCGATCATGGCGAGCGGCATGCGCCGTACGCCTACATCCCCTTCGGCGCGGGGCCGCGCTCCTGCATCGGCTCCGGCTTCGCGATGACGGAACTGAAGACGATTGTGCCGATCATTCTCCGGCGGTTCCACCCGGATCTCGTTCCCGGCCAGCGCATTGAAATCGAGCCGCTCGTCACGCTGCGGGCGAAGCGGAACATCATGATGCGGGTAGGAACCTAATTCGCTGCCTCCGAGAGCAGCGGAGGAGCGTTCGGTCGAATAGAGGGGAAGTATGGACACGGAGTGGGTGCGGATAGAGAAGCAGAACGTTGTCAAGCAGTATGGGCCGTGGCGCACGCATAATTTCCGGCTCGCGGACGGCGTCTACACGATCAGCAAGAGCGAATTCGTCGATGAAGTGAAACTCCGGCGTGTCCTCCAAATTGTTGCGGACCTCAGCCCCAAGCCGCTCGATGAACTGCGCGTACTCGATCTCGCCTGCGCGGAGGGGGCGTATGCAGTCGAGTTTGCCGAGCATGGTGCGCAGGTCGTCGGTATCGAGGGGCGCACGGCGAGTATCGAGCGGGCGCGTTTCGCGGCGAACGCCCTTGCCCTTGATGGCATCACGTTGATCGAGGACGATGTCCGCAATCTGAAACGCGCCGGGTACGGGCAGTTCGATGTCGTCCTCTGTCTCGGTATTCTCTTCCACATTGACACGCCGGATCTCTTTGCCTTTATGCAGCGCGTCGCCGACGTTTGCACCGGTCTCACGGTCATTGATACGCACATCAGTCTGGCGGGCGCCGCGACAGCGCGTTACAAAGGCACAACCTACTACGGCGAACGATACATCGAACATGAAGCGGATTCGACCGCCGAAGAGCGGCTTGAAAAGCCGTGGGCATCGCTTGTGGATGCGGAAAGTTTCTGGCTCACGCGGCCCTCGCTCCTCAATCTGCTCGCCAATGTGGGCTTCACGTCCGTCTACGAGTGTCATAACCCGTCCGAGATCTACCGGCCAGCGAATCGCGTCACGCTCGTTGCGATCAAGGGTGAGGGACAACGGGTGCGTACCGCGCCGAAGGTCAATACCGTTCCGCGCGATCCGTGGCCGGAAACGCCGGTATCACCCACCGATACGCCTCCGGTGGATCCCGCACTTTCCGTCATCGCGCATGATGCCGCCATGCTGTCACGGCGGGTCGCCCGCTATGTCAAACGGGCGGTGAATGATCTCTTGAAAGAGTGAGAATTGGGCGCCCTACAGCGGAATAACGACGATCGCGTAGAGCGCGAGCAGGATAATCGCCTGCGTGATACCGAAGACGGTGCCGATCAGGAGCACGAGAAGGATGCTCGCCTTGATGCCCGTTCGCCGCCAATTGGTATTGCGTGGTGGTTCGTTGTAATTGTCCCGCATGACCCCTCTTCCCCATGTGTCCCCGCCCCACTCAATTGTATGTAACGTCTGACCCCTGGATCGGTTGCAGCATCGAGCGCGTGAACAGGAGCATCCAGGGTGGGGAAGTTGACGCGGCGGACGCTCGTGCGTGATGGGGCGATACGACTCCCTGGGTGGCTCTCCCGTCTCGGCGTGCTCCGCTTTGCGTGAGTAGGGCGGATCGCTGGGTTACTCCTCCTCGATGGGCGTCAGGTCAGGCGGCAACGCAGCCTCAGGCGCTGACGCGGTGTGCGTCGCCATGGTGGCTCGCGCGTTCTTCTTGAATGCCTCCTTGTCGAAGGTGGGGGCATACTTCGGCATCCGCTCCACCTTTTTGCCTACGTTCGGCTTTGCCGTGACGCGGTAGGCGAACTCACCCGTGCTCGTCCCGCCGTTCAGTTCCTGCACGTCGAACCCGTCGGCGCGGCGTGCCGCCACCGATAGCCCCTTGCCGTTCGGGTCACAGGCGGTGAGAAAGACGAGGTAATCGTCGGTGTGGATAATGGAGGCGAAGTCGCGGTCCAATCGCACCGTTGTCTTACCCCCGACAAGTGTCGCCTTGCCGAAGTCCTCCACCCAACTCTCCGGCGCTTCCATCGAGTACATCACCCGCTTGGTGCCATCGGGCTGGGCGATCACGCCATGCTTGTTAGAGATGGGATCGACGTAGAACGGACCCTCGACGTGGACTTCGCCGTTGAAGTAGCCTGCGACGGTGGCGCCACCCGAGATGACGGAGCCGAACGCAACACCAGCGGGGTTACCAGAGAAGCCGAGCACTCCAGAGGATCCCGCCGCAGTTCCGGCATTTCCGACGACACCATACAGGCCGGTGGTCGTTATTCCAATGACGCCGGTGCCACCCTTGGACGTGCCCAATACACCGGTGCTCCCTGATCCGCCGGTTGCCTGGCCTACCACGCCGTTGCCAGCCGTCAGACCATTGAAACCGAAGACGCCGGTCTTCGCGCCACTGGTTGACTCGACGAGACCAGTGATCATCGCAGGATAGTCCTCACCGAACTTGGTACTTATGTCCGAGACGACGAAGGCGCTACCCGTCGTGGGACCGACGCCCGTTCCCGTGTAGAGGATGCCGGTGAGCGTCGCGAATTGGTTGTTCGTCGTGTATCGCTGGCCGAGGAGCAGGGAAGAGCCGTCCGTAGCCATGACAGGCTCGGCATCCTGAGTCTGTTTCGCCACTATGCCGATCACGAGCGCCGCCGCCCCCGCGATCAATCCTCGTCGCTTCAATCGCCCTTCGATACTCCTTTGCGCATCCGACCGCTTCGCCATCACTTCACCCTCCTGCGATTACATCAATCCTGACGTATTCAGGGTACAAGCGATACAGCCGGATGCCTACTAGGGAATTCCCTAGTTTTTCCCTAGTTTTTCCGCCCAAATACGGCGACGGTATGTATCGAATCGGGTTGGAACCGCACCATCGCCCGCCTCGACTCTGAGGGGAAATCGGGATTGTGCAACGTCCGCACCAGGGTTTATGCGTTCTCGGCATGCCGGGGAATCCTAACCCCCCAACCCCCTTCCCTCCGAGGGAAGGGGGAGCGAGCCTTCATGAGGTCCGGGTATTCGAGGAACGCCTCGGTCGTGCGGAGAGTCACCCCTTCCCTGCGAGGGAAGGGGCCGGGGGATAGGATTCCCCGACAGCGAGAACGCATACGCCCTGCGTCCGTATGAGAGATTGGTTGTGTGTGGGATCACGTTTCATGATCGTGAAACGTCGAGCCCTTCTTGCGCCAGGGCGTCATCGCGTCACGGCGACGGGATGTCGTATGGGAGTGTGAGGGTAAAGGCGCTGCCCTCACCGACGCGCGATTCCACCCTCATCTCGCCGCCGTGCGCCTCGATCAGGGAC
>JALYUS010000563.1 GCA_030853625.1 Chloroflexota bacterium | reverse complement strand
ACCATCTTCGCGCCATCGCGCGCGATGCCGGCGTTCTCGTACTGCTTGCCGACCATGAAGCCGGTGATGTTCTGCAAAAAGACGAGCGGAATCTTCCGCTTGGCGCACAACTCGACGAAGTGCGCTCCCTTCTGCGCGCTCTCGGAGAAGAGGATGCCGTTGTTCGCGACGATCCCGACCGGGTAGCCGAAAAGGCACGCGAAGCCGCAGACGAGCGTCGCGCCGTACCGCGCCTTGAACTCCTGGAAACGGCTGCCGTCCACGATCCGCGCGATCACTTCGTGGACATCGAAGCCCATGCGCGCGTCGCTCGGCACGATGCCGCCCAACTCGGCGGGGTCGTACGCGGGCGACTCCGGCGGGTGGGCACATCCCGGCGCCTGTTTCTCTCCGTGCAGGTTGGCAACGATGGCGCGACAGATCGCCAGCGCGTGCGCGTCGTTCACCGCGTAGTGGTCGGCGACGCCGGAGAGCGTCGTGTGGACTTCCGCGCCGCCGAGTTCCTCAGCAGTCACTTCCTCGCCCGTCGCCGCCTTGACGAGTGGCGGGCCACCAAGAAAGATCGTGCCGGTGCCGCGCACGATGATCGTCTCGTCACTCATCGCCGGGACGTACGCGCCGCCCGCCGTGCAGGAGCCCATCACGGCGGCAATTTGCGGAATCCCGGCGGCGGAGAGTTGCGCCTGATTGTAGAAGATGCGGCCAAAATGGTCGCGATCCGGGAAGACATCGGCTTGCAAGGGCAGAAACGCGCCACCCGAATCCACGAGGTAGATGCAGGGCAGCCGGTTCTGCGCGGCGATTTCCTGTGCCCGCAGGTGCTTTTTGACGGTCAGCGGATAGTACGCGCCGCCCTTGACCGTCGCATCGTTGGCGACGATGATGACTTCGCGCCCGCAGATGACGCCGATGCCCGTGACGATCCCCGCCGACGGCGCGTCGCCATCGTACATCTCCCACGCGGCGAGCGGGCTGAGTTCGAGGAAGGGCGTGCCGGGGTCCACGAGGCGGTCAATCCGCTCCCGCGCCAGCATCTTGCCCCGCGCTCGATGCCGCTCGATCGCCGCCGCCCCGCCCCCTTCTGCCACGTGTCGTAGCCGCGACCGCAATTCCGCCACCAGCGCGCGCATGATCGCCGCGTTCTCCCGGAAGTCCGGCGCGTCCGCGTTCACATGCGTTGGCAGGACGGGCAGCGCGGCAAGCGGAGATTCTTCCCCAGCAGGTAGGTTTTCAAAGGCGTTCGTTGTCATAGATAGAGTGTACCTCACCCTCAGCCCCAGGCGACGACATGGGGACTTTCGTCCGATGACGGAGATGAAGAGACTGATGTGTTAGCGACGTGTACTCGCCTTCCCCTTCTGTGCTCCCCTCTCTCGCATGGCGGGGAAGGGGTCGGGGATGGAGGCATCTCTCCGCGCCTTCTGCTCCACGTACTCGCTGTAGCCGCCAGGATATTCGGTCAGGTCGCCGTCCGCGATCTCGTAGATGCGGCTACAGATGCGGTCGAGGAAATAGCGGTCGTGCGAGATGGTCAATATCGTGCCGTCATAGGCGTTAAGCGCCTCTTCCAGCACCTCGGTCGAGGCGATATCGAGGTGATTGGTCGGCTCATCGAGCAAGAGGCAGTTCGCGCCGCCGGTCATCAGGCGCGCCAGTTGCAGGCGGCTCTTTTCGCCGCCGCTCAAGTGCGCAATCGGCTCCGTCGCCTGCCGGTAGGTAAAGAGGAAGCGGCCGAGAATGCCCATCGCCGTCTCCGCAGTCATCGGCTTGACGACGCGGATGCAGTCGAGCGGCGTCTCGGCGGGGTCGAGGACATCGTGCTGCTGCGCATAGTAGCCCAGCCGGATCGAGGGGCCGATCCAGACCTCGCCCTCGGTCGGCATATCCTGCCCCAGCAGCATCTGGACGAGGACGGACTTGCCCGCGCCGTTGCGCCCGACGACCCCAACGCGCTCGCCCCGCCAGAGGGTGAAGTTGAGGTCCGCCAGCACGATGTCATCAGCGAAGGAGCGAGAGAGATGGCGCGCCTCGATCACCTTCTGGCCGCCGCGCTCGCCGGAACGGAACCGGAGGCCCATCGTGCGCCGCGCCAATACGGGCCGCTCGATCTTCTCCATCCGGTCAATCTGCCGCTGCTTATTCATCGCCTGCTTCTTGTGCCGCTCGTCCAGCACGAGGTTCGCCCAGAGCGTGAACCGCGCGACCGCCTCCTCCAACTGCTTGATCTCCTTTTGCTGCGACGTGTAATCCTGCTGCTGCTTAAGCAAGGCGAGTTCGCGCTGCGTCATATAACTCGAATAATTACCCTGGTAGCGCGTCAGGCGCCCGGTATCCAGTTCGGCGATCTGCGCGACGGTATCATCGAGGAGATAGCGGTCGTGCGAGATGAGGATCAGCGTGCCGCCATAGGAGCGGATCACCCCTTCGAGCATCGCCTTGCCGGGCAGATCAAGGTGGTTGTCCGGCTCATCGAGCAGGAGGATGTCCGGCCTGGCGAGCAGGCAGCGGGCGAGGCCGACCATCTTCCGTTGCCCGCCGCTGAGGAGCGCGACGGACTGGCCGTGCGCTTCCGGCGGCAGGCCGAGGCGGACGAGCAGGTCGCGCGCATCACTGCGGAAGCGCGTGCCGCCGTCTTCCTCGTACCGTTCGAGGATCGTCGCCTGCCGTTCGAGGGCGTGGCCCATCGCCGCCATGTCCGCCACGCAGGCCGGATCGGCCAGCGCCACCTCAACGGCGTCGAGTTCCGCTTCGAGCGAGAGCAAATCCGCCCGACCGCCGATCACCTCATCTATCGCCGGGGCGATGGTCTGCTCCGCATATTCCTGCGGCAGATAGGCGACGCGAATACCGTTGCGCAGCGTGCATGCACCCTCGGTCGGCGTCTCCACGCCCGCGAGAATCCGCAGTAGGCTCGACTTGCCCGCCCCATTCGGCCCGACAAGCCCGATCTTCTCGCCATCATTCAGCGTCACGTCCAGCCCGTTGAAAATGCGCTGCGTTCCATACGTCAGCCCAATACCGTCCAGCCGCGCGATCAACATGCCGCACCCCCTTCGCGCTGGCAGGGGGCATAGCACAGAGACCACAGAGAACGCAGTGAACACGGAGAAGAGAAAAGAAGAGTCATATCTCTGTGATCTCTGTGTCCTTCGTGTCCTCTGTGCTGATTCTTTCCCGGTGTCTTCGTGGTTCGATTATAAGAACGTTCGATGGTCATAATGGATTGCTCCTCCGTGAGGGCAGGAGCACGCACACGCGCGAAACCCGCGCCGAGGTGCGCGGTAGCGGTGTGCAAAGGTTCCTGCCGCGTAACCCGGATGCACCGGATGGGTTACGCGGCGAACCAACCTGATTGGGCGCTCTTCCACGAGCGCCAGTGACGATGAGCAAGCATCTGCGGCACGTCAGTTTCCTCCGGCGCGTATCCTACACCGCACGATGCTGCCCCGCAAGAATCAACAGGTATAATTACCGTCGTAGCCGTCGTCAGCGTACTGCACGAGATAGACGGATCCGCCGGTAAAGCCCGTGTCGCAGCGTGTTGGCGCGTCAGATTTCGTTCCTCCACCGATCCAGGCAGGCAGGCCGATCTGCCATCCGCCGGTGATCTCCTGCCACATCGGCTCCGTCGAGTAAATGCCGACCATGAACCCGTGCTCGACCAGCAAAAACTGCAATGCGCCCTTGATAACTGCCTGATTGCGCGACAGATCGGTCTCCGACCACGAGTTCAGCGTCTCGATATCCAGCCACCACATCCGCGACGCAAAGCTGTTCGCCTGCTGCGCCGCATAGGTGTAGGCGCTGGAAGCCGCGTTGTAGCCGTAGTTCAGCGCGTGGCACGGATCGTCCGGGCCGCACGTCCCGTAGGGGCCGGTGTCGCCGTACGGGCCAGTCACCCCGATATCCTCGTTGAGGTTCAGATAGACCGACTCCGGCGACGCGGTGTGGGTCGCCCACGCGTATTCGCTGGCGAAGCAGGGATTATTGCGGAAGGCGTGCCCGCTGGTAACGCCGACCATCCCGAAGGTGTAGGCGTTGAGAGCCGGGTAATCGAAGCCGCATTGCGGGAAGGAGATGTCGTAACCGCTCGATGTGCCCGTATAGATGCCTTGCGCCGCAATATTCGGTGCGAGCGCCGCGAGCAAACAGAGGGTGAGAAGGGCTATCACGGTTCTTCGGATGAACCAACGTTGCTGAACCATCGTCCGTCTTCCTCTTCTCCACCGCACCGGGACACCCGACCCTGCGTTGGAAGGCGAGTGTAGAGATGGCCGAAGGGAATGTCAACGCGCACGCGCGACGTGCGACGTGGCTTCGGATGCTATCATAGGGGAGGCTGAACAAGCCCACTGATGTGGCACATCGGGCGACAGATGCCGCCCGATGCATGAGAAATGACGGGCATGAGCGTATCCCAATGAGTATTGCAGGGAGACCGGGCACATCGCCCGGGGGGAGAGCGCTGGTCAGCACGCCAGCGCAGGAAAAGATGGCATGGATTCCTGGTGGCCCATTCCTGATGGGTTCCGATCGCCATTATCCTGAGGAAGGCCCGGCACATCCTGTGACGGTAGTCGGCTTCTGGATGGATCAGTATGCCGTGACCAATAATCAGTTCCGCCGCTTCGTCGCGGAAACGGGCTACGTGACCGTCGCCGAACGACCGCCCAATCCCACCGACTATCCCGATGCGCCACCGGAGATGCTCTACCCCGGCTCACTCGTCTTCCAGAAGCCGATGCACCGCGTGGATTTGCGGAACTGGCAGCAATGGTGGGCGTATATGCCGGGCGCGGACTGGCGACACCCGGAAGGGCCGCGCACCTCGCTTGCCGGGCGTGGGACGCATCCCGTCGTCCATATCGCCTTCGCGGACGCGGAGGCATACGCGTTGTGGGTAGGGAAGATGCTGCCGACCGAGGCGGAATGGGAGCGGGCGGCGCGTGGTGGCCTCGACGGCGCGGCCTACACCTGGGGAGATGCATACGACCCGACGCGCACGGCGCTGGCGAATACCTGGCAGGGCGAGTTTCCGTGGCAGAATCTGCTCCATGATCGGTACGAGCGGACGGCGCGCGTCGGCTCCTACCCGCCGAACGGGTACGGGCTGTATGACATGGCAGGCAATGTCTGGGAGTGGACGACCGACTGGTATCAGGAACGGCATCCGGCGAACGCCACGAAGGCGTGCTGCATCCCCGTCAATCCACGCGGCGGGCCAATGGAGCGGAGTTACGACCCACATCAACCGAAGATCGCCATTCCCCGCAAGGTGCTCAAGGGTGGCTCGTTCCTGTGCGCGCCGAACTATTGCCTGCGCTATCGCCCGGCGGCGCGCATCGCGGAGGCGATTGATTCCTCCACCTGCCATCTCGGCTTCCGCTGCATCGTCCGCCCGGCGACTCCTTCCTGAGCGGAATCCGCTCCTGACCTCCCGGTCTCCCAGCGTACCGGAATCAATCTTGACACCGCCCCTGCGGATCGAGATACTTCGCGCGCGACCACAAAGAAATGATGTGCGTTGGCATCCGGGGAGTGCGGGGGTTTGAGGGGAGTACGAGGGTGCGAATTACCGTGCGAGACTGTGCGCGCTGGATTGCGGCCGCGCTTCTTATTGCGCTGCTCGTTCCGAGCATGCCTGCGCATTTCCGCGCCGCCACGCTCTTCACCGTCTCGACCACGAGCGATAGCGGTGTCGGCTCGCTGCGCGACGCGATCATCCACGCCAATGCCAATCCCGGCGCGACCATCGCCTTCGCGATTCCCAATGCCGGTGTACAGACGATCACCCTCGCCGCCGCGCTCCCGAATATCGCGGCCAATGTGACGATTGATGGGACAACGCAACTCGGTTATAGCGGCGCACCACTAATCGCCATTGATGGCGCCACCAGCGTCACGGACCTCACCATTGCCAGCGGTGTGGAAGCGCGGCTACGCGGCCTGAGCATCACGCGCGGACAGGGCGGTACCGGCGGCGGCATACTCAATAATGGCACATTGACGCTCGACCTGAGCAGCGTCACGAACAACAGCGCGGCATCCGGGCCGGCCAGCGGCGGCGGCATCAACAATACCGGTGCCCTCACCGTTATCGGCAGCACGATCAGCGGCAACAGCGCGGGCAGCGGCGCGGGGATTTTCAGCACGGGCAGGCTAACCCTGACTGCGAGCACAGTGAACGGCAACAACGCCAGCGGCCTCGGCGGCGGCCTCCTCATTACTGGCACGCAATCGCAGACGATCATCAACAGCACGATCACCGGCAACATCGCCGCGTCCGGCGGCGGTATTGATAATCAGGGCGCGCTGGTAATCACGAACAGTACGATCAGCGCCAATCATGCCTCCGTCACGGACGGCGGCGGTATCAAGGCGGAGAGCCGTGGCATCGGCGTCACGGTCACGAACACGATTATCGCCGATAACTCGTGTCTCACCCCGACCGATGATGTCTCTGGCACATTCATCAGCGGCGGGCATAACCTGATCGGCTTTACCGGCATCAGCATCGGCTTCGGCGCGACCGGCGATGTGCTCAATCCGCCGAGTTCGGGCGTCTCGCCCACGCTGGCCGACAATGGCGGCCCAACGATGACCCTCGCTCTCCAGAGCGGTAGCCAGGCGATCGGCGCGGGCGATCCCTCCGTTTGTGCCGCCAGCCCCGTCAGCGGCCGCGATCAGCGCGGTGTCGCGCGGCTTCCGGCTGCTTGCACCATCGGTGCATTCGAGTACCGCATCGCGCAAAGCGTCAGCGTCGCACCGAGCAATCCAACGATCGGCGTCGGTGGGACAACGCAGTTCACCGCGACGCTGACCTTCACCGATACGATGACGCAGGAGATCACAACGGCAGCGAATTGGGGTACGGGCGATAGCGCCAAAGCAACGGTCGTCAGCGGATTCACCAGCACGAATCCCGGCCTCGTGACTGGCACGGGCGTCGGCTCGACAGCGGTCAGCGCGCGATTCGGCAGTGTTCAGGGCAGTGGCGCGGTGACTATCATCGTCCCGACGCCGGTTATCACGAGCCTGACTCCGCCGACAGTGACGACAACGAGCGGCACAATTACCCTGACGGTGACTGGTTCGGGTTTCGTGCCATCGTCCGTCGTGCATTTCACGAGCGCGACTGTTGCGGATACCGCATTGACGACGGCGTACCGCTCCGGCACGCAGATACAGGCGACGATTCCCGGCGGCGACCTGACAACGACCGGCACGGCGCATATCACCGTCGTCAATCCGGCGCCCGGCGGCGCATCGAACGCGCAGACACTGACGCTAACGCCGGGATCGGCCATCCGCCTGGACGTCTCCGGTTTCCCGCCGACGACAACGGCGGGCGTCAGCCATCTGCTGACGGTCACGGCGAAAGACAGCCTCGGCAATATCGTCACGAGCGATAACGACACCCTCTCTCTCAGCAGTAGCGACTTCTCCGCCACGCTTCCTCTGACCGGGACGCTGATAAACGGCGTCGGGACATTCCCGATCACGCTGAAGACCACCGGCATGCAGACGATTGTCGCCGTTGATCTCGACCCGAACACCATTGTCGCGACGCAAAGCGGGATTACCGTTACCCCCGCGAGTCCGGCGAGTATCGTCGCGAACACCGGGACGACACCACAATCCGCACAGATCGGCCACACCCTCACCTTTCCCTTCGCGGTGATTGTCCGGGATGCCTTCGGGAACGTCGTGCCTAACGTCACCGTCATATTCAGCCAACCGACGAGTGGTGCGAGCGGCAGTTTCGCGGCGCTCGCCACCGTCACGACGAACGGCAGCGGCGTCGCCACCGCCCCGCGTTCACCGCGAACGCCACCGCCGGTTCATACGCCGTCACTGCCAGCGCGAGTGGCGTCGGCACACCGGCATCCTTCGCCGTGACCAATCTCCCCGGGCCGCCCGGCAGTATCGTCGCGACGATGGGGAGTCCGCAGAATGTCGCGATCGGTGGCGCCTTCGCGCATCCCTTCGTCGCGCTGGTTAAAGACGCGAGTGGCAATCCCGTCGGTGCGGGGGTGAGCGTCATCTTCACCGCCCCAATGAGCGGCGCGAGCGGGACATTTGTCGGCGGCGCGCCATCGGCAACCGCGCAAACGGTAGCGGACGGCACGGCGACAAGCCCCGTATTCACAGCAAATACTGTCGCGGGAACATACGGTGTGACGGCGAACGCGCCGGGGGTTGCCGCGCCTGCCATCTTCACCCTCAGCAATATCCCCGGCCCGGCGGCAGCGATCACGCCGGACGCGGGCGCAGGCCAGAGCGCGCGGGTCACGGCGGCCTTCCCGACCGCCCTTGCCGCGAAGGTGACGGACGCACGCGGCAATCCGGTTCCGAACGTGACCGTCATCTTCGCGGCGCCGACGGGCGGGGCGAGCGCCACCTTCGCGGGCGGCACGACGACCGCGACCACGAACAACAGCGGCATCGCGACGGCGGCGACCGTGACGGCGAATGGGATCACAGGCAGTTACATCGTTACCGCGACCACGGCAAGCGTCGCGGGGAATGCCGCGTTTACGCTGACGAATTCGCCCGGCCCGGTCGCGCACTTTGCGCTCACCACTACTGGCACGGCCTCGAATGCCGCGCGCAATACGAAGAATGTTGCTCCCATCGCGATCCTCTCGGTGCAATCCGGCGTCTCGCTGACGATCACCGTGACGGCGCTCGACGCGAATCAGAATATCGCCACCGATTACACCGGGACGATCCACTTCACGTCGAGCGATCCGCACGCGGCGTTGCCTGCCAATTACCCGTTCATCCTCGCGGATGAGGGCGTCCATAGCTTCACGCTGGCGCTCAACGCGGCGGGCACGCAGACCGTGACGGTGACGGACATCGCGGGCGGCGCGGCAACGGGGTCGGCCTCGATCACCGTCACTACCGCACCGGTGACTGTCACACCCGCGCCCGTCGCTCCGACACCCGGCACGCCATCTCCCACACCGACGACGGTCGCGCCGAAGACGTCATCTTCTGCGTCGGGGCGGACGATTCAAACCGCGCCCGTGTCATTCCCTGATGTGGCGGCGCTCCCCGCACCGACGCTGCCGGTGAGCGGCAACGGCTCCGCCGGCATCATCACGCCCTTCTCGCCGCTGGCATCGTTTGCAGATACGGC
>JALYUS010000562.1 GCA_030853625.1 Chloroflexota bacterium | reverse complement strand
GCGACGACGGCAGCGAAGGCGGTGCAAACGGGCCAGGCCGATTTTGCGTGGAACCTGACCGTCACGCCGGAAGTGCTGAAGCAACTGACGGACGCGGGCAAGACGGTCGCCACCCCGGCCGGCTTCTATGTCGAGCAACTCGAACTGAACATGGCGGACCCGCGCAACGAAGTGAACGGCGAACTCTCCAGCGCGCAGTCGAAAAACCCGTACTTCTCCGATCCGCTCGTGCGGCAGGCATTTTCCTATGTCGTGGATCGTGATTCCATCGCGAAGAATCTCTGGGGGCCGGGCGGTGTCGCCGGGAACACGCTGATTCCCGTTGTGCGTGGCGATAAGGGCGCTCCCTATTCGTACGACCTCAAAAAGGCGGCGAGTCTGCTCGATCAGGCGGGATGGAAACAAGGCTCGGACGGCATCCGTGAGAAGAACGGCGTCAAGATGAATATGACGGCCCGTTCCTCGATTGTCCCACAGCGTGATAAAGAGTTGCAGGTCATCAAGGAGAGCCTGAAGCAACTTGGTATCAATCTCGATATCCGCTCGGTGGACGCATCCGTGTATTTCGGCAAACCCGATAACCCGGATTCGGCGATCCGCTTCACGACGGATATCAACATGCTCGCGACCGGTTCGTCCAAACCGGACCCGCAATCCTTCTTCGAGGGCTTCACCACGGCGCAGATGCCGTCAAAGGCCAACAACTGGGGCGGCGGGAATATCAATCGCTGGTCGGACGCGAAGTATGATCAGATGTACGATCAGTTCAAGCGGGAACTCGACGCGGGGAAGCGCACGGCGATAGCGAAGCAACTCGACGACTACATCATCGCCGCCGGGATCCGCGTTCCGATGATTATCCGCAATGATGTCTACGCCAGCCGCCCGGATCTCATCAATGTGGAGTATTCACCCTTCTCGTCCGAGGCGTGGAACATCGGCCACTGGACGCTGAAGAAGTAATCCGTCATGCGGCGAGGCATTCCTAACCCCCAGATCCCTTCCCTCGGAGCGAAGGGGACGGGGGGTAGGTTCCCCGGCGATGACATCAATGAATACGTCCTGGGCAGGCACGCACATGACCAGCGCGGATTATCAGAAAGATGTATACTCGCGCTCAGTCAAACCCATGGTGTCGGTATTTCACGAGAGGAGAGAGGATGCGCGCGATGTTTCGCTCCCCGGTTCCACGGCCCCTCGGTCTGCTTGCCGCCTGTTTGATGGCGCTGCCCCTCGTGCTGACTGCGTGCGGCGGCACAAGTAGCGCGACGAACACGCCGATTGCCGCCACAAAAGCCGCCGCCAGTGCGGCCACGACCGCGCCGACGACTGCCAGCGCCGCAACGACGGCAAGTAGCGCGAATACGGCCGCCACCCAACCCGCCACGAGCGGCTCCGCCGTCAGCGGCGCAACGAGTAGCACAAAACCGGCGGGGACAAGTAACCCCGTCACGAATCTGACGCTCCCCGCCGATTCCAAGCGCGGTGCGGGCGGCACCCTGCGCCTCCTCTGGTGGCAGGCGCCGACCGTCCTCAACTCGCAGATCGCCCAGGGCACGAAGGATTACGACGCCTCCCGGCTCGTCGAGGAACCCCTTGCCACCCTGACCAATGATGCCGTCACACCGAACGTGCCCGTGCTGGCGCAGGAAATCCCTTCGGTGCAGAACGGTGAACTGGCGGCGGATGGCACGAGCGTGACCTGGAAATTGAAGCCCGGCGTTCTCTGGTCGGACGGTCAACCCTTCACGGCGGACGATGTCGTCTTCACGTGGAACTGGGTGATGGACCCGAAGAATGGCGGCACGAACACCACGCATTACGATCTCATCAAGGACGCCACGGCCATTGATCCGACCACCGTCAAACTGACCTTCAAGGCCGCGACGCCCGTCTGGTATCTGCCCTTCGTCGGCAGTGAGGGCGCGGTTTTGCCGCAGCACATCCTGAAGGATTGCCCGATCGTCGCGCAGTGTGCCTTCAACCAGAAGCCGATCGGCACCGGCGCCTTCGTTGTCACGGACTTCGCGTCCGGTGACCACGTCTCGTACGCGGCGAATGACAAATTCCGCGAGCCGAATGCCCCCTGGTACAGCAAGATAGACCTGAAGGGCGGCGGCGACGCAGTGACGGCGGTCAAAGCCGTGCAGACCGGCCAGGAAGATTACGCCTGGAACCCGCAAGTCGAGCCGGCGATCCTCAAGCAGTTCCAGGATAGCGGCAACGTCCTTGAGACAATCAGGGGCGCGAGTGTTGAGAAGATCTATGTCAACTTCGCCGATCCCAGCAAAGACGTGAACGGCGAGAAGAGTAGCCCGCAGAGCAAGAGTCCCTTCTGGCAGGACAAGAATGTTCGCCAGGCGCTCGCCCTCGCCATTGATCGCAAGGCGATGGCGGAGAATCTCTATGGGTCAGCCGGTACCGCAACGAATACGATTATCCCCACCATCTGGGAGGGATTGCCGTGGCAGTACGATCCCAAGCAGGCCAATGCCTTGCTCGACGCCGCCGGGTGGAAAATGGGCAGCGATGGCATCCGGGTAAAGGATGGCGTCACGTTCTCGATCACCTTCCGCACATCGGTTTTGCCGGTACGGGATAAGGAATCGCAACTGATCAAGAACAACCTCAAGGCCGTCGGCATCAACGTTGATCTCCGCCCGGTGGACGCCGGTGTCTTCTTCGGGCTACCCGATAACCCGGACAACCTGGCGCGCTTCCAGACCGATCTCGAAATGTATACGAACGGCGCTTCCTTCCCGGACGTGCAATCCCTCCTGGCGACGTATACCTCGGATCAGATTGCCCAGAAATCGAATGGTTGGAAGGGTACGCAGGTAATGCGCTGGACGAACCCGGAGTATGACCAGACGATTAAGCAATTAACGGCCACACTCGATCCGGCGCAGCGCCTCGACCTCTTCAAGAAGGCGGACTCGATCCTGATGGGGGATTACGCGGTCATTCCCCTCGTGGCGCGTGCCGGGCTGGCGTGCTACGCAAAGGGCCTCACGGGTGTCAATCTCACATCCTGGGATTCCGATCTCTGGAACGCGGCCCATTGGACGAAGTAGGAGCGAGAATTTCTCACCCTTTTGCCCCCTCCCGATCCGGGAGGGGGTTTGCTTTTGGACTTTGCCTCTTCAATATTGGCCCCAGATGTGCGATAACGAATGCCTTGCCGGGTATGCGGAAAGCCGTATGCGCGGCGCGCGATCGGTCCGTTTCTCGTATCGGAAGGGGAATGTTGTATGCGGGTCCTCACGGGTCATCGGTTCTTACGGCCTCTGGGAAAACTCTCGGTGCTCATGATGGCGTTGCCACTGCTGCTTGCCGCCTGCGGTGGTAGCGCGACCAGTACGCCGAGCACCTCGGCGACAACGACGGGCGCTACATCGGCGGCGCCGGCGACTTCAGCAACCGCCGCGACGGGCGCGGGCGCTGCGACGAAGCCCGCAGCGAGTGCGGCCTCCAGCACGACCGCCGTCGGCAGCACAACCGCATCCGGCACGGCTGCGCCCGGCTCCGGCGTGACGACCGCGAGTACGGGTACGGACCCGCGCGGCGCGGCGCCGACAAAGCGCGGCGGTGGCGGCACGCTCCACGTCCTCTATTGGCAAGCGCCGACGATCCTCAACTTCCATCTCGCCCACGGCACCAAGGACGATGATGCCTCCCGCGTCATCGAGGAGCCGCTCGCGACGCTCTCCATCAATGCGGCGGTGCCGGATATTCCGGTGCTGGCGAAAGAGATTCCCTCGACCGCGAACGGCGAGTTGGCGGCGGACGGGATGAGCGTAACATGGAAACTGAAGGACGGCGTCAAGTGGTCCGACGGCACGCCCTTCACCTCGGCGGATGTCAAGGCGACCTGGCAGTACATCATGAAGCCGGAAACCGGCGCGACGGACATCGCCACGTTCGAGCCGATCGCCAGTATTGACACTCCGGATGCGACGACCGCGAAGATCACGTTCAAGGCGCCGACAGCGGCCTGGTATCTTCCCTTCGCAGCGGGCGGTTATCCGGTGCTGCAAAAGGCGCAGGTTGATACCTGCAC
>JALYUS010000540.1 GCA_030853625.1 Chloroflexota bacterium | reverse complement strand
AACCCCACTCGCGGCATGATACACGGATACGAGGGAAACCGGGGATGAACCGCAGAGACGCAGAGAACGCAGAGAGGGAAGAGAGAAAGAGGTTCAACAGAAAGATTAGCGATCCCACCTTTCTTAGCGTTCTCTGCGTTCTCTGCGTCTCTGCGGTTCAATTGTTTTCAGTTTGGGAGTGGACAATGCTGCATCGTGAGGACCCGGATGGGCTGATTATGCTGACGCAGCCGATGCATGCGTGGATCGCGGCGCAACTGGCGCGGCACTGGGGCAATGAGGCGTTCGGCACGTTCGCGCCGTGGGAGGAGGTCTGTCTCGGCGCGGAGCAGCACGATGTCGGCATGACCGCGTGGGACCAAGCGCCGACGCTGAACCCACAGACGGGTCGCCCATACTCCTTCATGAACATGCCGACCCGCGAGCACGTCACAGGATGGGCGCATGCCGGGCGGCAGGCGCTTGCGCAGGGCCGATACCCCGCGCTCCTCACGTCACTGCACGGCACCGGCCTCTACGAGCGATACCACGACTGGACGCGCGACACGCCGGACGAGGCGCGGGCAGCGCGGGCCTACCTCAATAACGAATACGCTTTTCAGGAATGGCTCCTCGACACGCTCCGCAGCGATCCGGTCTACGCGCCTCATGCGACCCCGGAAGCCGTCGCACGCAATCGTCGCCTCATCGCGGCGTGGGATCGCCTCTCACTTGCTCTCTGTCACGGCGTCCGTGCGCCCGTGACGATCACCGATGTGCCAACCGCCGCGAGCGACACATCGCTGACACTCGCTCCGCTAGACAGTGACCCGCTCAACGTGACGGTGGACCCGTGGCCCTTCCGCGCCGATGCCGTGCGTCTCATCTGCGAGGGCCGTCGCCTACCGCAGACTTTCGCGGACGAAACCGCCATGCACGCCGCCCTCGCCGCCGCCCCCTGGATCACCATCGTCACGCACCTGCAAAAGATGCAATAGCGCAGAGGACACTGAGGGAAAAACGGGTTCTTTACATTTCCCTCTCTGCGTGCTCTGCGTCCTCTGTGCTCTCTGCGCTATCGGTCTCCGTCAGTCCGCGACTTCGACGATCATTTCGATTTCGACGGCCATGCCGCCGGGCAGTTGCGCCATGCCGACGGCGGAGCGCGCGTGGCGGCCCGCATCGCCGTAGAGTGCGATCAAGAGTTCGGTTGCGCCGTTGATGACGCCGGGCTGCTCCGTATAATCGAGCGTCGAGTTGACGAGGCCGAGCAGTTTGACGACCTGTGTCACCTTATCGAGATCGCCGATGCAGTTCTTGAGGGACTCCAGCAAGTTGAGCATCGTCAGTTTCGCGGCGTCGTAGCCCTGCTGCGTCGTGAACTCCTGGCCGAGTTTGCCGATGTACTGATTTGTGCCGCCACGCGAGGGGCCGTGGCCGGAGAGATAAACGACGTTGCCCGTGCGCCGGTACATGAGGATTTTCGAGGCCGGGTTCGGCGGATTGTTCGGCATTTCGAGGCCGAGGTCTTTGATCTTCTGCTCGATCTTCACGCAGGCATGCTCCCTTCGCTCCCTTCAACCGGACGACACGATGCTTATACCACCGCTACCGAGCAGGCGAAACGGCGACGGGTAGAAACCGGGGATGAGCGCAGAGATGGCAGAGGACACAGAGAGCACAGAGAGGGAAAAGGGAAAAAGGATGAGAACCCTCCCCCTTCCTCTTGGTTCTGATCTGTCTTTGCGGTTTCAATCTCGTTCTCTGCGCTCTTTGCGTTCTCTGTGTCCTCTGCGCTCATCCTCCGGTTTCAACCTGCCGATTTCGGGTAGAATGGAAGGGTAGCATGGCGTGTGGGAGGAGAGAGTGCCATACGTAGGAAGGGATGGTCGTGATGAGTGCCGTGGATGTTGCCGTATCGCTCGATGAAGTGCGCGAGCGTGAGTTTCCGATTGTGCGGGAATGCACCTATCTCAATGGCGCCTCGCAGGGGCCGTGGCCGACGCGGACGGTACAAGCGGTGCGGGAGGTCGTCGAGGCGTGCCAGATGCCGCATCTGCCGCCGATGACAGCGCTGCCGCCGTACGAGCAAATTGCCCGCGAGCGCCTCGCGCGGCTGATAGGCGCCGATCCGGGCGATATCGTCTTTACGAGCAACACGACGCACGGCATGAATATCGCCGTGCAGGGGATCGCCTGGCGCGCGGGTGACAATATCGTCCTGCCGCAGCGGGAGTTTCCGTCGCTCTCGTACGCGATGCTCCATCTCAAGGAGCGCGGCGTCGAGGTGCGCTTCGTTCCCTTTTCGGGAGCGGGTCCCTCAGTGGATGAACTGATGGCGCATGTTGACGGCCGGACGCGTGCGGTCGCATGCAGCGCGATCATGTGGGACACGGGGTACCGCGCCGATCTCGAATCGCTCGGCAGACGATGCGCTGAGAAGGGTTGTTTGCTAATCGTGGACGGAATTCAACTCGTCGGCGCGGGCCACCTGGATGTCAAAGCGGCGCGCATCTCGACGCTGGCGACGCATGGATATAAGTGGCTCCTCGCCGGTTTCGGTGTCGGCGCGTTGTATGTCGCGCCCGAGGCTGTGGACCGGATTTCACCCACCTTCATCGGTTCGCAATCGGTGGACGCCGTGCCGGACACCTTCGATGGACAACTGAACTGGAAGCCGGGCGCGGCCCGCTACCAGGCCGGCGGCGGCAACCGGGTTGGCTGGGCAGCGCTCGCTACCTCGCTCGGGTTGATCGAGGAAGTTGGCATTGACGCGATCGCGCAGCGGAACCGCACGCTCGCCGAATATCTCTATGTCGGCCTCAGCCGCAAGGAGAGCGTCGAGATTGTCAGTTCACCCGATCCCGCGCACCGCGCCCAGATTATCGCCTTCACGCTCGGCAGCAAAGAGCGGGATGCGGCGATGGTCAAGGAGTTGGAGGAGCAGGGAATCATCGTCGCCCTCCGCCCCCTCGGCATGCGCGCCTCTCCAAACTTTTATAACACCGAAGCGGAGATAGACCGCCTCCTCGCTGCTTTGCCGGAGTAATTGACGAAATTTTGAACCGCGAAGGCGCGAAAGACGCGAAGAGGGAAAAGAGGAGATAACCCTATTCTTCTTCTCCGTCCTCCTTCGCGTCTTTCGCGCCTTCGCGGTTCAATTCCCTTTCTTCGTCTGGTAGATGTCCCGGCGGGTCAGGGGGATGTGCGCGTTGCCGCTTGCGTCCGGTTTGGTGAACAACGCCTGATAGATGCTCACCCGCTCGTGCGCGAAAGAGTACGCGGAACCCGCCATGTAGAGACGCCAGACGCGATAGGCCTCTTCGCCGACGAGCCGTTTCGCTTCCTCTTCATGCGCGGCGAGCCGCCGGTTCCAATGGCGGAGCGTCATGGCATAGTGCTCGCGCAGGCTCTCGACATCGCGCACTTCCCACCCGGCCCGTTCCGCGATGCCGAGCGATTCACTGATCGGCACGAGTTCGCCATCGGGGAAAACGTAATTCCAGATGAACGATGTATGCGCGCTCAACTCGCGGCCGAGCATGCGGCGCGCCGGGTTCTGGAAATCGTGTTGCGCCGCGATTCCGTGGTTGAGGAAGAGACCACCGGTCTTCAGAAGAGTGTGTGCGGTCGTGAAATATTGCGGCAGCCGTGGTCGCCCAACGTGCTCAAACATACCGACACTGACGATCTTGTCGAACGGCATACCGACGGGGAGATCGCGGTAATCCTCAAGCAGGATGCGCACGCGGCTACTGAGGCCTGCCGCCGAAGCGCGCTCCTTCGCCAATGCTGCTTGCCGGGCGCTGAGTGTCACGCCTGTCGCCTCGACACCGTATCGCTCGGCGGCGAACATCATCAGCCCGCCCCAGCCGCAGCCGATGTCGAGGAGCCGCTCGCCGGGCTTGAGGCGCAACTTGCGGCAGATCAGGTCATACTTCGCTTCCTGCGCCCTATCGAGATCTTCGTCACCGGTCTCGAAGTAGGCACAGGAATACGTCAGTCGTTTGTCTAACCAGAGCATGTAGAATTCATTGGAGACATCATAGTGATACTGGATCGCCGCACGATCTCGCTGGTGCGAATGTTGCCGCCCGTGCAGGCGCGCCGCATGTCGTATGCCAGCCGGTGCGTCGTTTGTCTCCGGTAGTTGACGAAGCAGCTTGAGAATCGCCCAGGTCATTGCGGGCGTGCGCGGCGCGGCTCCCACAAGGTCGTTCAGCCCGCAAGCGGCCTCCAGATCGCCGGTGACGTCGAAGTCTCCCCGGATGAATGCCTCACCGACGGCGAGTTCGGTCGGGGGGAGAAACATGCGCCGGAGCGCCCCCGGATGGTTGAGAATGACCGTTGCGGCCACGTTCTCCGGCGCATTTTCCGGCCAGCGAGTGCCGTCCCACAAATGGATGGCGGCGGTGCGCGGCGGCGTGGCGCCGAAGAGCCGGTTCAGAATGTCGAGGGTAATCTGACGGGCATTGCTGGTATCACCGGCGTGGGGCGAGGCGGGGGATGTGACGGGGGCTTCCTTCTCGACCGTAACCATTGCGCTTCCTCCTCTTTTGCCCATTACCGAGCGGTAAATAGCCGACCTGCGGATAGTATCGAAAGCGCAGTCGGTTCACAAGATATTCCCGCAGGAGGAATGCGAAATGGAGACGGTCCTGATCGGAGAAACCGGGGAGAACCGCAAAGACGCAAAGAGCGCAAAGAAGAGAAAAATATTCAATCTCTTCTCTTCTTTGCGACCTTTGCGCTCTTTGCGGTTCTCCCCGGTTTTGCCCTACAGTCTGCTAGAGTTTGACGCCACCGGACGCGAGGCCACCGATGACGAAGCGCTGGGCGACCATATAGAGGACGACGGGCGGCACGGCAGCGATCAGCGCGCCAGCCATCATCTGGCCCCAGAAGAAGACATCCTCACCGAGCATCTGCGTCAGCCCGACGGTGACGGTGCGCGTCGCCAGCGAGTTGGTGAAGACGAGCGCATAGAGAAATTCATTCCACGACTGCGTGAAAGCGAAGATCGCGACCACTGCCACCGCTGGGGCCGCGATCGGCATAACGATCTTGAACAGCGCGCCGAGCCGGTTACAGCCGTCTACCCGCGCGGATTCCTCCAACTCGATGGGGATGCTGCGGAAGTAACTGGCCATCATCCAGGTACAGAAGGGCAACGTAAAGGTCGGGTAAACGAGGATCAGGGACTGAAGCGTATCAACCAGTTGAAGCCGGGCGACGATCGTGAAGAGGGGGATGAAGAGGAGCGACGTCGGCACGAGGTACGTGAAGATCAGCCCGCGTGCCAGCATCGCGCGGCCGGTGTAATGCAGCCGCGTAATTGAATACGCCGCCAGCGCACCGAGGATGACTGACAACGCGGTCACGGTCACTGAGACCATGGCGCTATTGAGCAACCATTGTCGGAAACTGCTGGACGCCTTACTGCCGCCGCTGCCCGTGAGCAGATCGGCGTAGTGGCCGAAATAGAGATGCTTCGGCACCAGGGTGAAGGTGTCGTAGATTTCCTTGTTCGTCTTGAGCGAAGCGAGAAGCATCCACAAAAAGGGCACCAGCGTCCAGAAAAGGAAGAAGACCAGCCCGATATACGTCGCGATCATCCAACCGCGACCAATCGAGCGGCGTCCTGCTTTCTCCGCCTTGCGTGCCGCTCTGCGCGCTGAGGTTCGTGTTGCTGTCGCGGTCGCCATTCGTTACTCCTGCCGCAGCATCTGACGGGTGAGAAAATAGACGAGGATCAGGTAGGCCGGCACCATCGTCATCGCGATCGCCGCGCCGCCACCGAGGCGGGTGCCGGGAATGGCGACCAGATAGGCGAGCAGCGGCAAGGTCATCGTGCTATAATTGGGGCCACCGCCGGTCAGGACAAGAATCTGGACGATATTGGCAGACGTCCAGATCGTCGAGAGCAGCGCCGTCACGAGAATCACGTGCTTCAAGCTGGGCATCGTGATGTACCGGAAACGCTGGAACGTATTGGCGCCATCGAGTTCCGCCGCCTCGTACAGATCAGCGGGGATCGCCTGCATCCCGGCAAGAAAATTCATCGTCCAGAACGGCGTGCCGGACCAGATGACGACGAGGATGAGTGCCGGTAGTGCGATTCTGGCATCATTGAAGAAGTAGATATAGTCATCGCGCAGGTGGAATTGGGCAATCGCGCCATTGATTGGCCCGGACGTGTCGAAGAGGAAGCGCCATGCGTACGCAGTCACCACAGCGGGCACTGCCCAGGGGAGAAACATCAGGCCGCGCCACAGATTGCGGGCGCGGATCTGTTGGTTGAGCACGCAGGCCATTGCCATGCCGATAATGAACTTTCCGATCTCTGCCCCGCCGGTGATAGCGACCGTGTTCCATGCCGCTTTCGCAAAGTGCGTGTTCGACTGTGTGAAAAGGTCGGTGTAGTTTTTCAGGCCGACCCAGTGACCGGCTTTGCCGATGAATCGCTCCTGAAAGGAAAGCAGGATGGCATCGAAGAAGGGGTAGATCAACAATCCCATGAGGATCAGGAAGACCGGCCCGACCAGAATCCAGCCCAATCGCCAGTCCGGCCCGAGCAGCCGCCGAACCGGACTACGTGCGCCGGTCTCGGTCCCTTTGACCGCGCTCGGCGTGTAGGTCGCTTCTACCCTCGCCACGGCAACCTCCGTCAGTAGCCAGCAGTCGGTAGGCAGTAGTCAGAAAGAGACCGAACCTTCTGACTACTTCCTACCAACTACTTCCCTGCTACTTTTTCACAAACTTATTATACGAGTCCATCATGTCCTTCTGCGCCGCCGCCTGCGCATCCTCGATCGCCATATTTTGGTTGAGGACCTTGTTCATCATATCCGAGAGGACATACTTGGCGTCGGTGACATCCGACAGCCAGGGCTGCGACGGCGCCGGCCAGTTGCGAACGCGACCGACCGTGGCGATATTCTTGAGTTCCGCGAACTTGCTCTTCTCCCAGAAATCGCCGGTGGCATGATCCTGGTAGACCGGCACGAAGCGCCCCTGCACTGCGTTGGAGATCTTGAGCAAGTTCGGGGGCTGCATGAAGAAATCGAGCGCGGACGGTGTCTTCTCGACCAGCTTCGCCTTCTTGAAGTAGCCGAAGCCGAGCGCGGCGCCTTCGGCGAAGCCGCCCGCCGGCCCCTTCGGCGGGGTCGCGAGGCCGGTATTGTTGCCCAACTCCTTGTCATTGACCAGTAGCCAGCCCATGATCGTCGCCGGGTTGACGGCCATCAGTCCGCGGCTCTTCTGGTAGGTCTCATTGTTCCACGACGTTACCGTCTGCGCGAACGACTCAGGCGGGATCAGTTTCGCCTTCCACATATTGGCGACGGTCTGGATGGCCATCTTGTTGGCGGGGTTCGTGATGTCCGGCACGCCCTTTTCGTCGTTGATCCGCCCGCCGTACGCCCACAGGATCGTGCAGAGGTTGTTAAC
>JALYUS010000538.1 GCA_030853625.1 Chloroflexota bacterium | reverse complement strand
GGTAGAGGCCATCGAGCAGTGGCGTGATGGCGGTGAGAAACGCCTCGTCGGACTGCGCCACCTTCCGCATGCCGGACGTGACGGCCGCGAGACCCGGCGACCACTGCGTCAGGCTTTTGTCACTCGTCTCCGCGCCACGCAGCACCAGGGACATGAGGGCAATCGCCGGGTCCGCCACGTCGTACGCGACGCGCAAGCCATCGAAGCCAGTGCGCGACCCCTGATGACGGATCGCCGCCTGCGGGTGGTGGAAGGGCGTTGCGCCATGCTGTTCCGCGTGCGCCATCACCTCACTCTCCGGCAACATGGCGATCTCCGCCTGCGGATCAATGAATTTGCGGATCATCCAGATCATCGCGGCTCGATCCAGCCGCACCCCGACACGCGTCACCCACTGCATCGTTCGTCCTCCTCAGTCGTTTCACGCCGCTCCATTGTTCGGGGTACGATAATAGCAGACAATCTCATCCCAGCACCGCCCGCAGCCGCTCGGCGACGATCATCTCCTCGCCCGGCTTGAGGAGCGCGGTGACGATACCGATGGCCCGCTCGTGGAGGAAGTTCTGCGTGACGGCGACCGGCGGATCGCCTTCGATTAGTTCGACGATGATCGCCGCGACCGATTTCTCGACGATTCCCTCGTCAATGCGGATCACGCCCGTCGGATAGGCGCGGGGCGCGTCCCGTTCCCCCATCTGCTCCACACGGATGCCCCGTAACCCGTCCACGGCGGCGAGGATCGTGGCGAGGCGGCGTTCTTGCTCGATCCGCTCGGCGGCATGATCGCGCGCGAGGAAGCGGCGCAAGGCGACGACCAGCCCGACGATCTCTTCTTTGCCGACCTTCATTGGCCGCCCAATGCCGTGATGCGGCGGACCGAGCAATACGCCTGTCGCGATGTAGCGGTCGCGCCATGTCCACGTCTCCGGGTAGACATCCATGTCCTGATGCTGCAAAGCGACGGAGGCGATCAGGTCCGCCCGCCCAACGAGGATGCCCGACGCCTGCGGCCCGCCAATCGCCTTGCCGCCGCTAAACGCTACGAGATCCGCCCCGGTGGCGATCACGGCGCGCAGGTTGTCGACGGGCGGCAAGGCGGCGGCGGCATCCACGATGACGGGCAGCCCGTACCGGTGCGCGATGGCGACGACTTCCGCCAGCGGCACGACGCCCGGCGCGGTGCCGAACGAGAAGGCGAGTGCCGCCGTCCGCTCGGTAATCGCGGATTCGATCTGCCACGGCCAAGTAATCCCCTGCCCCGGAAAGCCGAGGTAGCCGACTTCCACCAGTTGCGCCCCCGCGAGCCGGAGGGCATGCGTGTAGGCGGTCAGATGAGGACGCTGGATGATAATCTCATTACGCAATCCGGTGGTATCCGGCAAGCGATCCATCGCCGCGACATCGAAGCCCGCGATGCAGGCCGCCGCCCCGATTGCCAACCCGGCCGCCGCTCCCGCCGTCACATAGCCCGCTTCCGCGCCCGTCGCGGCGGCAAGTTCGCGCCCCGCCTCTTCCTGCAGATCCTCGATGCGCACGCAGAACTGCGCCGCCTCGGCCATCGCCGCCGCGACCGCCGGGTGCAGCGGCGCACCACTCAACCGCGTCACCGGCCCCGCCACATTGATCACCGTGCGGACGCCAAGCGTGTCGTAGATCGTCATGGATTCCTCATTTCGCCGATTCCTCTCCCTGCATGGTTTCCCTGCGCCCACAATCCGCATCGTAATCGTAGCAGATGCGTGAAAACCTTCCGTGACCGCTCTTCCCACCAACGTCCTGTCTGCACGCCCGGAAAATGCGGACGCCGTGTCAACACAAATGAAATGGGATCGAGCGCGTATTGCGGCGGGTGCGGTGGCGAATGGTGCAACCCCCAGCATCCGCCCACTCATCGCCCGGCTGATGTCGGTCGGTTGCGCGCTGCGGCGGAGTGAACGTCAGTGTGTCATCAATCGTTCGGCACGGACATCATCCAAGTAGACTGTCGCGTGTTCGGTAACATTCTCAGAGCGTGAAAACCGCTGTGGATTTTCCGCTCAGGGGCTGGTATAATCGCCATGCAAAGGTCACGGGACTTATTTTCGGTTTCATCGGAGGTCTCACATGAATGACGTCTCTTCGCTCGCCTGTCCGATGACGGCAGGCACCGCATCGGTCGCAATGGCGCGCGATGCGTCACGTTCGCTCCTGCGC
>JALYUS010000524.1 GCA_030853625.1 Chloroflexota bacterium | reverse complement strand
AGATTTTTCGTGTGCGATCCCTGACGGAAAATCACCCCCGCCCCGATGAAGCCAATGCCGGTGACGACCTGAGCGGCGATCCGCGTGAAATCCCCGCCAGTCGGGACAACGAGTGGCCCGACAACGGTGAAGAGCGCCGCGCCGATGCCGACGAGGGTGAAGGTCCGCAGCCCCGCTTCCTTGCGCCGCACCTCTCGCTCCGCGCCGAGCAGTCCCGTCAGCCCGCTCGCCACCGCCAGGCGGACGAGCGCATCCCACTCACTCAATGCCACCGCGTCCTCGCCTTCCCGAATGCATCCTCATCTGTTCATCATAGTCTCATCATACCGTAGCATGCCGGGGATTGATTGCGTGCGTCCGGCGGAGATGGTAGCGTGACGCGCGGTGCGGCTGTGGGAATGGCCCGGACGACGCGTGGGGAGGGAGCGCAAAACGCATGGCAGCAGCGCCCGGTGGCATTGCAGGGTATGCGCGCACCGTTCGCGCCTTCAGCCACGACATGCGCCTCTACATCCTCTTCACGCTGATCGGCTACCTCAATATCGGCGTCTTTCAGGTCCTCTATAACCTCTATCTGAACCGGATCGGCTTACATGAGGACTTCATCGGCGCTTTCACGGCGGTCAATACCATCGCCATCGCGGGCGCGGCGCTGACGATTGGCCCGATCATCAATCGGTATGGCCCGTGGATCGTCATCGTCTTTGGTTTCACGATCTTCTGCATCACGAGCGTCGGTCTGACCCTGTCGAGCGCTCCACTGATCCTGCTCGTCTTCGCCGGATTGCAGGGGATTGGCACCTCGTTCTTCTCAAGCCCAACGATGCTGATCGTCCTCGAACGGACGACGAATGAGACGCGGCAGCATGCCTCGTCCATCGTCTACTCGTCGCAGGCGTTCAGCGGCACGCTCGGCAACCTCGGTGGCGGCTTGCTGCCGAAACTGATCTTTCTCGTCTTTCCGGCGCTGACGACGGGTTCGGTCGGCTCATACCGCGCCACACTGATGATTGGCGTCGTGGTCGCGGGGTTGGCGCTTGTCCCGCTCCTCCGCATGCGCCCCACGATAGGTGAACCGCGCGGCGAGATGGCGGGTGTTCGGCGGCAAATGCCCGTCGAGGCGAAAAAGGAGCCGGGAACGCGGCGCGCCGATTTTTATGTCTTTATCATCGCCGGCGGGTTGCTCGCCATCGCCTCCGGCGCGGTCGTCCCCTTTTACAATGTCTTCCTCACGCGGCTCGGCGCGAGTACGCAGGTCGTCGGCTATATCTACGCGGCGGCAGCACTCGTAGCGGCGATCGTCGGCCTGATGGGGCCGATCATCGCGGCGAAATTCGGCGCGCTGCGGACAGTCGGTGTCCTCCGTATCTCGCCCTTGCCATTGTTTGTCGCGATGATCTTCGTACCCCATCTCGCGCTGGCGATCCCGGCCCATGTGCTACGCGTCACGAGCATCAACATGTCGTGGCCGATTGACTCGACGTTTATTGCCGATCTCCTACCGGCGCGGCAGCGGGCGTACGTCTTCAGCATCCGCTCCGTACTCTGGAATGGCGGCTGGGCGGTGACGAGCATCATCGCGGGCCGCGTGATCCGCGCGACCGATTCATACATGGCGGTCTTCATTATCTACGCGATTTTCCTTGTTCTCAGCGTTAGCATGTTCCAGATCTACTTCCAGCGTCGCCTCGCTGAACGGGCGCGGCTGGGCCTCGGCGCGGCGGTGCAGCCGTCACGGGCGTGATTTTCCTGGCCCCAGCCCCTTCGCTCGAAGGGAAGGGGAGCGAGCCTTCGAGAGATTGGCGTGTTTGGCGAATAGTAAGGAGAGAGAATGCGTGGCTGTCTGATTTTCCTGGCCGCAATTGTCCTCGGTGCGGCGATCGCGCTCGCGACCGTCTATTTCTTCGTCACGCGCCCGGCGCCGACGCTGATTGCGGCGACGACAATCCCCGTCAGCACGGTGGCGGCGGGGAATTTTGACACGAAGGTGAATCAGATCATCGCCGCGTCCCCCAATACCGACGTGACGATCGAACTGACCGACGCGGAACTGACCTCGAAGTTCGCGCAGACGGTGAACGCGAATCGCGCTGCCATCGGTGCGGACATCCAGAACCCGCAGGTCTCCGTGCATGATGGTCGTGTCTTCGCGGGCGGTAAGGTGAAGAGCGACAGTTTCCCCGTGCGTGTGGACCTCGTCGTTGTCGCGGTGCCGACGGCGGAGAATGGGAAACTGATGCTCCGTGTCGAGCGGGTCGAGAGCGGCCGCTTCCCGCTGCCGAGCAGTATCACCGATCAGATCGTGTCGAATATCCAGAATGACGCGCTCATCAACGACAACCTGCCGATCTACGTGGACCGCGTCGAAGTCCTGAACGGCGTGCTGCGCCTCACCGGGCGACCAAAGTGACGAGCAATGAGCAATGAGGCCAACTGCGGAGGCTCGGCATTCGAGCAATCGCCACGGTGGTTACAGGGGATCACTCATTGCTCATTGCTCATTGCTCCGTCTCATCGCCACCACCCGCCGCTGCGGATGAGATCGTTGCCGAGCAGACCTTCGAGGACCGGCAACGGGTTGTCCGTGAACTCCGGGTGGTACTCCAGCCGTGTTCGCTCGAAATACTGGACGGTATACGATTTGCCGTCATCGGCATTCTTCTCGATGATCGGCTCGCTGATCGGGTAGCCGAAGACCGGCAGCCCGCCGCCCTGCTTCCAGAACTGGAGGAATGGCCCGGTAAGCGTATGCGAAGTCTCGGTAAAGTACATGCCGGAGAAGGGTGGTGGGGGCGGTGGCGTGGGAACGAGCGTCGGCGAGGGGAAAGGCGTCTCAGTCTTTGACGCGCCCGGCGTGCCGCTCGATGGCTGTGTCGCCTTCGGCGTCGGCAATGGCGTCGGCGAGGGGGTGGGCGTCGGTGGTGGCCGCGTCGGCGCGTCGGGAGAGGGGAAGTAGACGTCGCTGTCCAATACCGGACGCGGCACGGTCGGGAACGTGCGCGTACGCGTCGTTACATCACCGAGCAGGGTGAGGAGCACCTCATTGGGTGTCCCCGCGAACTCATCATGGAACTCGAACCGCGCCCGCTCGAAGATCTGCACGACATGGCCCGCCGTCGTGTACACGCTTGTACGCGGCAGGCCGAATCGCTCCAGACCGCCGTTGGCCTCCCAGTAGCGGCGGAATGGCCCGGCAATCCAATGTTTGGTCTCCGGGAACCACTTGGCGTCGGCGGCGGTCGGTTTAGTCGGGTCTTCGGGCGCGGTGGGAAGCGCGGCCGGGCGCGCGATGCTTGCATAGGCGCGCAATGCGTCCTTGCGCGGCCACGGTTCGCCGGGATGATCGCCCTCCCGGCGGAAGGCGAACAAGCCCCAGTGCGTATCCTGGTTCCCTTGGGTGAGTGTGAAGTCCTCCAGTTTGAACCAGAAGGCATGTTCAA
>JALYUS010000756.1 GCA_030853625.1 Chloroflexota bacterium | reverse complement strand
CTCTTGATCCAGTCTTTGATTGCCATCGTTTCGCAAAACCCTTTTGCTTTCACAAACATACGCCGCAACAACCCATTCTCAAGGTACCATCACGACAGTTGCGCGTCGAGCGGGACTATTCTTTGGTCGCGATTGCTGTCTGCACAACGACGCGGATACGCGCTTTGAATTCGTCACTCGCATACGTCGCCCGCCCGCAACGCCCGACGGCGTGGAGGATGCCCGCCTCGAAGCGGAACGAATCGGCGCAATGGCCGCACCTGGTAAGATGATGTTCAACTTCCAACCGTTCCGCGCCGGAGAGTTCCCGGTCAAGGAACGGCTGCAATTTCTCGACACATTCCTGGCACGTCATCGTCATCATTGCTGCACTTCCCCATGTCCGGTCTGTTGCTCACGCCTTTGGGCGCGATGTTGCTTCCGCCACCGACTGCCCGCGCAACGAATCGAGATAGCCCGACGCGACCGCATAGTCCCACAATTCCTTCTGCAACCGCCGCCGTCCGCGATGGAGGCGGGACATCACCGTGCCGACCGGGATACCGACAATTTCGGCAATCTCCTTGTAGGAGAAGCCCTCAACATCCGCCAGCAGCACGACCTGCCGAAACTCCAGCGGCAACTGCTCCAATGCCTGAATAACGTCCGCCTCCGCAAACTGGTCAATGACGGTCGCCTCCGGGTTCGGCGATTCCGGCTGCACGCCGCTGTCCACCAGATGATTGTAGAGATAGAACTCTTCCACATCATCGAGCGACGTAGACTGCGGGTGCCGCGCGCGCTTCCGGTACTGGTTGATGAAACTGTTCGTCAAAATCTTGAACAGCCACGCGCGCAGGTTCGTGCCGGGTTGAAACTGATGCGCGGATCGGAACGCCCGATAATAGGTCTCCTGCACGAGGTCTTCCGCGTCCTGCGGGTTCCGCGTCATGCGGAGCGCCGTCCGATAGAGCGAATCAACCTGGAGAAGCGCCTCCTCTTCAATCGATGCCGCGCTCGCGGGCGCACTTGCTGTTCCATCGGGCACACTCCCGGCGGTCGTCGCCGAACGCGTGCCGTCCATCCTTCGCTCTTCGACCATCAATCACCCTCGAATTCTTTGAGCCGTCCGCGCCGGTGCGTCCACTCGCTCGTTCGACTCAGTATACCTAACTTCACGACCAGCGCGCTTATTCCGTGACCGCCCCACGACCCCGTACATGCGGTAGAATGCGCAAGATCGGGGCAGGCGCACCACACCGAGTGGATTACGAGGAGGAGTCTGTGCACGTCATCATTCCCGCAGCGGGATTCGGGACGCGGCTCCGACCGCACACATGGAGCAAACCGAAGCCGCTTGTCAGCGTTGCGGGCAAGCCGATTCTCGGCCATGTCCTCGATAGTATCGCGCCGCTCAACTCGGAGCACGTTGTCTTTGTCACCGGGTATCTCGGCGACCAAATCCGCGCGTATGTCGAAGGGCAGTACCATTTCTCCTCCTCCTTCGTTCATCAGGCGGAAATGAAGGGGCAGGCGCACGCGATCCACCTCGCCGCCGATCATGTACATGGGGCGTTGCTCATCGCCTTCGCAGATACGATCTTCGCGACCGATCTTTCCATCCTGGAGCAGACGGACGCGGACGGCATCATTTTCGTCAAGGAAGTGGATAAACCGCAGGCATTCGGCATTGTCGAACTCGATGGCGAGCGAATCACGCGCATCATCGAAAAACCGAGCGATCCGCCGACCAACCTGGCGGTAGCGGGCGTTTACTATTTCCGCGATGCAGCCCGTCTGCTGACCGCGATTGACGCCATCATGGCGGCGGACACGCAGACGAAGGGCGAATTCTACCTCACCGATGCGATCCAGGTGATGATTGATGACGGCGCGCGCATCGAAGCCGCACCGATGGACCTCTGGCTCGACTGCGGTCGCCCGGAAACCTTACTCGAAACGAACCGCGTGCTGCTCTCGCGGATGGATAATCATGCGACCGCGCCGATCTACACGGGCAGCGTCATCATCCCGCCGGTGGTGATCGCGCCGTCCGCCCGGATCGAACGCGCGGTCGTCGGACCATACGCGAGCGTCGGCGAAAATGTCGTCATCACTGATGCCATCGTGCGCGATGTGATCCTGAACCGC
>JALYUS010000466.1 GCA_030853625.1 Chloroflexota bacterium | reverse complement strand
CCCTAATGGCAGACGGTACGATCATGCAACAACCGGAGGCGGCTATCGTGCCTACGGAGGGATCAGAGGCGCTTTCTGGCCCGCAAGGGTCCAGGCGGCGTCGAATGCCCAGTGTACGGCGGTCCGCCGTCGGCGAGCAGGCGGTCACATTCGACAACGTCACGAAGAAATTCGGTAAAGAGGAAGTGCTGCATGGCATTACTTTCCGCGTGCCATGGGGCGAAATCCTCGGCGTCATCGGCCCGAGTGGCAGCGGTAAGACGACGACGATCCGCATGATGCTCGGCATGTACAAGCCGAGCAGCGGCGCCGTCCGGCTCTTCGGTCGGGACCCGTGGAAACTGCGGCGCGGCGACCGCGAGCGGATCGGCTACATGCCGCAGGATTTCGTCCTCTATCCGGCGCTCACGGTGGAAGAGAACCTCCGCTTCGCGGCCTCACTCTATGGCGTGCCGTGGTGGGAGACGGGGCCACGCATCGAGACCTTGCTGCCCTTCGTTGATCTTGTCGAGGCGCGCAAGCGCCGCGCGGAGGACTTGTCCGGCGGCATGCGGCGGCGGCTCTCCCTCGCCGCCACACTGATGCATGACCCGGACTTTCTCGTCCTCGATGAACCGACCGCCGGGATTGACCCGATCCTCCGCACGAGTATCTGGGACGGACTGAAGAGCGCGCGGGAAGATGGCAAGACGATGGTCATCACGACGCAGTATGTCGCGGAGGCGGAATACTGCGATCAGGTGCTGCTCGTCCATGAAGGCGCGATCATCGCCGCCGGTACGCCTGATGAACTGCGCCATGCCGCCACTGGCGGCGATATGCTGGACATCCGCTTCGATCAGTCACGCCCGGACATCGTCATGCGACTCCAGGCACTCCCCTTCGTTCGCGGGGTCGAGCCTCTCGACCGACCGGAGGACATTCGCGTGATTGTGGACAATGTCGCGACCGATCTCCCCCAACTCTCCGCCTATTGCGATATGGAAGAGGGCGGCTGCGTCTCGATGGAGCCGCATGTCCTGACCTTCGATGATGTTTTTGTGCGCCTCGTTTCGGGAGCGCGCGACGCCGAACAGGATCAACACAATGGCAATCCGCGCGACCCCACATCACCGCCCGTGGCTGCTTGACCGACCCCTCCGCGGTGTCGTCCGCGGCGTTGCCTTTACGGGCAAGGAACTGCACGAAATCTTCCGGCAGCCGCGCCTCCTGCTCGGTCTCGTCGTCGGGCCGTTCGCGATCCTGCTCCTGTTCGGCACTGCTTTCAAGGGGCAGGTCGTCGAGCAGCCGACGGTGCTTGTCGTACCCGCGCAGACGGGCCTCTCCACCAATACCGCCGACTATGCCGACGCATTCCAATTCCCGTTCACGCTGCAAAGCGTCGTCCGCACACCAGCGGAAGCGCAGAGCCTCTTTGACGCGGGCAAAGTATCCGTGATTGTCGCGTTGCCGGCCGATGCATATCAACAGATTCGGGACGGAAAGCACGCGCTCGTCAATATCACCTACAACGAATTGGAACCTGTGCGGTCGAACTACCTCCGGTTCTATTCCTACGTCGAGGCGAACGAACTCAACCGCCGCGTGCTGATCGCGGTTGTCAATCAGGCGAACGGCCAGAATCAGGCTACATCGGGGCCGCCGCTCCAGGGATATGCGCAGCAGATGCAGACGACCTCTACGCAGTTCACGGACCGCGTGCGCGGGCGGGACGCGACTGGCGCGGCAAGCGCGCTCGCCCAGATGCAAACGATCACAGCCAACAATCAATCCGACTTACACACGCGCGAGCAACTGCTCGCCGGTGCGGAGCAGTACTTCAACGCACCGGCGAATACGAACGACGCCCTCGTCACACGCGAGACGGCGGTGGACCAGTCGCTGAACAACGTAGATACGATCATTCGGAACCTGACTGCGACGCTGCCGCAGAACCTCGCGACCGGCCAACCGGACACGAAGGCGACGGCTGACCTCATCTCGAACAGTCAGAATGCCGAGCAGGGGGCGCAGGCGCTCCAGTTGCCGCCTGCGGATGTCCTCGTCGCCCCCTTCCAGGCGGAAGTCAATAACAAGGCCCCGGTGTTGCCAAGTTTCATTGCCTACTACGCACCGGCGGTGCTTGCCTTGCTCCTGCAACATGTCAGCATCACACTGACCGCGCTGACGCTCGTGCGCGAGAAGACGAGCGGGGCGACCGAACTCTTCCGCGTCACGCCGAGCGCGACGCCGGAGATCGTCTTCGGTAAGTTTATCGGTTATGCACTCATCGCGGTGCTCACTGGCGCGGTGCTCGCCGCGCTTCTCCGCTTCGCGCTCAAGGTGCCGCTGATGGGCAGTTATGCGGCGTTCGCTGCCATCATCGCGCTCCTGATCGCCGCCGCGCTCGGTTTGGGTCTTGTTATCTCCGCCATCGCTACCAGCGAGACGCAGGCAGTCCAGTATGCGATGCTCGTTCTGCTCGCTTCGGTCTTCTTCGGCAACTTCTTTCTGCCGATTGATACGCTCTATCCGTGGGCGCGCGTCCTCTCGTATGCACTCCCAATCACCTATGGCGTACAGGCGATGCAGAACATCATGCTGCGCGGCATTCCGGCGGCTTCCATCACCTTCATCGCCCTCGGTGCGTTCGCGGTCGGCTTCTATGTGCTCGGCACGCTGCTCTTCCGCCGCACGATCCGCCGTGCGTAGCCAGGAGACGGAAGGATAGTCGCTCTCGATAATGACGCGACATCGGCCATTGCTCATCGCAGCCTCGCTTCGTATACTGCGTTCATGAGACATAAGATTGTCGCCACCCTCCGGGGTGGCCGTCCATTCATCCCGCAACTCCTCATCATCGGCGCCATCATCGCGGGAACGGTCTTTGTCAGCGACGCGGTGCGGCCCATCTCCGCGCCGGTCGCGGCGCAAGCGGACACGCCGCAGTTCCGGCTGCCGTTCGCGGAACCACCGGGGCCGGA
>JALYUS010000425.1 GCA_030853625.1 Chloroflexota bacterium | reverse complement strand
GGATGGCGGTGAATGCGGGGCGGATGCGGGCGGACCTCGACGCGCTCGACCGGATCGGGCGGACGGAGGCGGGGTTATTCCGTGTCGCCTGGTCGCCCGCCTATCGCGCGGGGCTGGAGTGGTTGCGCGGGCGGTTCACGGAGGCCGGGCTGGCGACGGCGGAGGATGCAGCAACAAATATGTGGGGCCGCTGGCAGACGGGTAGCGGCCCGGCGCTCCTGCTCGGCTCGCACATTGACGCCGTGCCAAATGGCGGCAAATTCGATGGCGCGTTCGGCGTCCTTGCCGCGCTGGAAGTGACCCGCACGCTCCGCGATGCGGGCACCGCACCACCCTTCCCGCTCGCCGTCGTCGCCTGGGCGGATGAGGAGGGCGCGCACTTCGGCACGGGCTTCTTTGGCAGCATGGCCTTCATCGGTACGCCGATCGTGGATGATTACGTCACGATCGCCGGGCCGGGCGCGCGGGACATCCTCACGGCAGCGGGCGCCACATTGGGCGAGATTGGCAGCGTCGCGGCGCAACGGGCGGATGTGGGCGCATACCTCGAAATGCACATCGAGCAGGGGCCGCGACTGGAAGCGGCGGGCGGGGAACTCGCGGTCGTCACCGGCATCTGCGGCATCGAGCGGCACGAATGGCAGATCGCGGGCCATCCGAGTCATGCCGGTTCGACGCCCTTCCCGATGCGGCGCGATGCCGGAATGGCGATGGCCCGCGCGATCGCAGCGCAGCGCGACGTGGCGCGGGAGACGGGGCCAGAGGTCGTCGCGACCGTCGGGCGGCTGCGGGTCACACCCGATGTGCCGAACATCGTCCCCGGCACGGCGACCTTCTCCGCCGAATTCCGGGACATCAACCCCGCAATCCTCCAGGCCGCGCACATTGAGTACACGCGGCGGGTCCAGGCACTCTGCGCGGAGGAACACGTTACTGCTTCGTCTCGCCCGCTGCTCATCACCCCACCGACGCCGATGCATCCGGCGATGATGGAGATAATTGCGGCGGCATGCGGCGACATCGGCGTGACACCGATGCGCTTTCCGAGCGGCCCCGGCCACGACGCGGGCATCGTGGCGCGCGTCATCCCGACCGGCATGCTTTTCGTGCCGAGCGCCAACGGTATCAGCCACGCGCCCGACGAATTCACCGACGCCGCGTCGCTCGAACGCGGCGCGAACGCCCTCCTCCACGCCGTCCTGCGCCTCATCGAGCGGGGATTACCTGCCGCATGAAAGTGGAAACCGTAACGCAAAGCGCGCAGAGGACGCAGAGAGCACAGAGGAAAGAGAGGAGAGACTTTTTGGTTTTTTTCTTCTCTCATTCTCTGTGCCCTCTGCGTCTTCTGCGCGCTCTGCGCTCGTATTTGATCCATCAAGGAGGCTGGCAATGGCGAGTTTTGATGCGTTAGCGGCGGAGTTGCATGGGGCGCAGGCGAAGAATATGGACCTCCTGGAGGTGATCGCCGCGAAGTTTCAGGCAGCGGCGCCGGAATCCACAAAGGTCGTGCGAGAATGGCGCATCCTCGGCGGGCGGATCAAGGAGATTGATTTGCACCTCGGCGAGACGCGGTACCGGTTCGAGTCGCCGCGCAAGGGTGCGTACAGCGTCGTGCGGCAGCCCGTCGTGCATGGCGTGGCGGTCGGCAATATGGAAACGCTCGCGCCGACGGCGTGGGTGGATGCGCTGATTGGGGACCTCGCGCGGTACGCGGAGACGCAGGGCCGTTCCGCCGCCGCGCTCGAAAAGTTGATGTACGGATAGGCGACAATGAGCGACCAACGGACTGACAGGGCGGCGAGTACCACCTCCACGGGCCATGTGTTGGCGGCGGGAACCTATCTCGATGCCCACTTCGCGATGTGCCGCTGCTATTGGTGCGAAGGGCATGTGTTGGCAGTCGGTCGCGTCGCGAATCGCCCTGTGTGATAGCCTGATAGACACGGACAGTATCGGTGGTCAAAGAATGGATTCAGAAGGAGCAGACGGCATGGCGCAGAACCCCGGCAATGTCCCAATTATCCCCGCTTCGGCGACGCAACGGCTCCGCTCGGGGCTGTTCACGAGCGATCTGACGGTGGACGAACTCGTCTGTTTGGAGGACATTGGCGTCGAGCCACTCGGTCTCGTGCTCGGCAGTTCGATCTATCACGTCGGCTTGCAAGTCTCGCAGTACGGCCAGAATATGGAAATGACCGTTCTCAGTCAGGCGATGTACGGCGCGCGGTCGCTGGCGATTGGCCGGATGGAGGCGGAGGCGGACGCCTTGCAAGCGGACGGGATCGTCGGCGTGCGCCTGACGATTGCTCAGTACGAGTGGGGACCGGACCTGATCGAAGTGCTCGCCATCGGCACGGCGGTGCGCACGCGGGATCGCGAGAACCATATGCGCCCGCAGCATGGGCGGCCTTTCTCCTCGGACCTCTCCGGACAGGATTTCTGGAAACTCGTGCAGACGGGCTATCGCCCGGTGCGGCTGGCGATGGGCACCTGCGTCTATCATGTCGCGCATCACACCTTCCGGCAGACGTGGGGCAAGGCCTTCCGCAACGCGGAGATGGAGAACTTCACACAGGCGACCTACGAGGCGCGCGAGTTGGCGATGGGCCGGATGGAAGGGGAGGCGCAGCAGGCAGGCGGCGCGGGAATCGTCGGCGTGCGGATCGAGGAGAAGAGTTGGGGCTGGGGCAGCCACATCATCGAGTTCTTCGCCGTCGGCACGTCCGTCGTCCGCGTCGAAGCCCCCCGCCGTACCCTCACCCCAACCATGACCCTGCCCCTGATCGCCCAGTAGCAAACGACGGAAACGGAAACCGGGGAGAACCGCAAAGACGCAAAGAGGGAGGAGGGAATTTGAACCACGAAGGCGCGAAGAACATGAAGAAGAAGGGAAGGTTTCGGCTCCGTTTTTCTCTTATCTCTTTGCGTCCTTTGCG
>JALYUS010000424.1 GCA_030853625.1 Chloroflexota bacterium | reverse complement strand
TACCCGAATATCCGCGCCATCCGCACGCATGACCTCGCCGCGCGCCGCTTTCTCCGCATGACGACCGGGCTGCGTCGCACCCGCCGCCCCGGCGAGGGAACGGAGTTCGAGCGGCTGCGCGACTATATGCCAGACGACGAGTACCGCCGCATTGATTGGAAGGCGACCGCCCGCCGTGGCAAGCCGATTGCCCGCGCCTTCGCGGCGGAACGGGCGTGGAATGTCATCCTGCTGCTCGACGCGGGTCGGCTGATGGGCGCGCCGGTCGGCGATCTGACGAAATTCGATGTCGCGATCAATGCCGCACTACTCGTCGCGCATATCGGCGCGCGGCAGGGGGATCGTATCGGCCTGCTGGTTTTCGCGGATCGCGTGGAGGCATACATCCCGCCCGCCTCTGGGCCACGACAGGAGGGCGTGCTGCTCGAATCGCTCTACGCCGCCCGCGCCCGCGCGACGGCGACCGACTACCGGGAAGCCTTTACCGCCCTCGTCGCCCATCGCCCGCAACGCTCGCTCGTCATCCTGCTCACCGACATCACCGATTCGTACACGCCGCGCGCCCTCATCCCGATCCTGACGTCCGCTGCCGCGCGTCATCGGGTGGTCGTCGTCACGCTCCGCGATCCTGAACTGGACGCGCTCGCCCACCAACCGCCGTCCGACCCCGCCGCGATCTACGAACGGGTCGCGGCGGAACGGCTTGGCCACGAGCGCGCCCTGCTCCTCGCCACTATCGCCGGTCGCGGCATCGAAACCGTGGATGTCCCCGCCGACCGTCTCAGCGGCGCGCTCGTTGACACCTATCTCAATCTCAAGCGACACGCACCGCTTTAGCAGCAGGCAGCAAGCAGGAGCGACAAGCCGCATACCTCACACAATCATCCACCGACTTCGTCTTGTGAGAGGCCGGGGAGCAGGGGCGCGGGGCGGTCGCAGGTGCTGGCGATGTCAATGTGCATCCCCGCGCGGGAAGCGTCGTGGAAGGCGTGCATGAGATCGAGAACATGGTACGCGAGCGCGCCGCTTGCCCGGTGGGGGCGGTTGGCGCGCATCGCGGTCGCCATATCGGCAACGCCGATACCCCGGCTGTTCTCTGTGTACCCGTGCGTCAGCGGCACATCCTCCCATTCCTGTTGCCGCCCGCGATTGAGGCGCACTGGGCCGCCAAAGGTGTTCGGGTCCGGGACGCTCAACGTCCCTTCCGTCCCGTAGATTTCAATGCGCGGCAGATTGCTTCCCCAGACATCGAACGACGTGATAATCGTGCCGACCGCGCCGCTCGCGAAGTCTATCAGCCCCGCGACATGCGTCGGTGTGTTGACCTGAATCGTTGTGCCGTGTTTCGGCGCGCTTGTGATGATGCGCTCCGGGGTGGTAATTCGCGCCGAACCCGTCACGCGCCGTACCGGGCCGATCAGGTTGACGAGCGCGGTGAGGTAATACGGTCCCATGTCGAACATCGGGCCGGCGCCAATCTGGTAATAGAAATCGGGATCCGGGTGCCAGTGCTCCGGGCCGTGGTTCATCATAAAGGCGACAGCGGCAACCGGCTGGCCGATCGCGCCGTCGTCTATCAGTTTGCGGCAGGTCTGCATGCCGCCGCCGAGGAAGGTGTCCGGCGCGCAGCCGACGCGCAATCCCTTTGCCGCCGCCAGCGCCAGCATTCGCTGCCCGTCCGCCCGGCTGATTGCCAGCGGCTTCTCGTTGTAGACCGATTTCCCGGCTTCCAACGCCGCCAGCGCGATCTCGGCGTGTACGTTGGGGATCGTGAGGTTCAGCACGATCTCGATCTCCGGGTCCGCCAGCAGTTCCGCGACGCCGCACGCTTTCGGCACCCCGTACTCTACCGCCCGCGCCATCGCTCGCTCCGGGACGAGATCGGCGCACGCCGCGATGTTAATGGCGGACAGCCACCGTGCGTTCTTCAGATAGATCGCGCTGATCGTCCCGCATCCGATGATGCCGACCTGCACTGGCTCTGCCACATTACCTCCCGTAGTCGGCAGTCGTCAGGGAGAGCGTTTCCCGTTCTGACTGCCGACTGCCGACTGCCGACTGCTCATCTGCTTGCCCAGAGCATGCCGCGCTGCATGATTTCCCGCGCTTCGGATACGGCAAAGTCTTGCGCGACATGGCCGAGCGAACTGTAGAAAACACGCCCCGCGCCCCAGCGCCGTTTCCAGACGACCGGCATCACGGTTCCCGCGATCCAGGGCACAATGTCGCCGCTGAAGGTGGTCGTCGCCAGCACCTCGTTGGCGGGGTCCACATGCAGATAATACTGCTCGGAATGCATCGCAAAATCATCCAGCCCCACCGTGATTGGGTCATCAGGGTTCGTGATATGCACGGTGTAGTCAATGATGTTGCCGGGATGCGCCACCCATTGCCCGCCGACCATGAACTGATACTCCACGCTCGCGCGGAAGGCGTCCGCCATGCCGCCATGCCAGCCGGCGATGCCGACGCCGCTCGCTACCGCGCCGAGCAGCCCGGCGAGTTGTTCCGGCGTAATCGCGCTCTGTGTCCAGACGGGGACGATCAGGTCGAGCGCGCGCATCAATGGCTCATCGGTATAGGTATCCAACGTATCGGAAAGAGTAACTGCATATCCCTGCGCGCGCAGGAACGGTGCAAAGAGATGGACGCACTGCGCGGGTTCGTGCCCCGGCCAGCCGCCCCAGGTCATCAACGCGCGCTTCATCGCACGCTCTCCTTCGTCCGCGCCGGTGCGCCAGGCTCACTGTGCGTCCGGCGTGTCGCCATTGTTTCCCACGCACCGGACGCACGCACCCAGAGCGCCACCAGCCCGGCGGCGATCAGCAAGATGACCGGATAGCCGACGAGAATGAATGCGCCCCGCACACCACCCGTCGGGATCGGCCCATGCTTGAGGATCAGCCCGAATGGGAACCAGCCGGTATCGCTGAGAATTTCCTGTAGCCAGGCATGCGGTTGCTGGAGCCAGATGCGAAACCAGATGAGGATGCCCCAATAGACGACCGCGCCGACAATCGCCCAGACCATCAGTGAGACGAAGGCGATCCCGACGAACCAGAAGGTGCGTGTCATCGGTTCCTCATCCGCAGTCAGCACTTTGTAGACCTGCATACCGACGATCGCGTAGTACAGTGCGTAGAGAATGATGGCATAGAGCACCGCTGTGCCACCCTCGATGAAATCCATCGCAACCCTCATTTCTCGTACCGATCATCCCACGCAAGGATAGCACGCGCGGATGCCCGTCGCATGTGAGGAACGATCAGGTTGGATGACCGAGCGAGCGCCGCACCTCTTCTTCGCTGTAGTCAGCCCCCGGAATCCGCTCACCCCGAATGAGCCGCTGCTGAAAATCATGCCAGCGAAAGAGCATTGAGCGGTGATCGGGGAGCGTGGCAATCCAGTCTACAGATATGGCTGCCCGGATTTCCATTCGGTCGAGCGATCCAGTTGGAAGAAGAAGGATTCCAGCGTGCATTATTCCATGTCGTTGCGAGAAGACATGGAGCCTTTGGAAATCATTGGTGTCTGTAGAGACGATTAGCCAATCATGTCGCGTCGCATACCCGAGTTGTTCTTTATCCGAGACTCCGGTCATTCCCTCTGCCTGCGCTGTAGTGACAACGTATCCCCGCCGTCGCAGGCGAATCAATAAGCCATGATCCACACACTCGTCAAAGTAAATGGATGGGACGGGCATCACAGATTCTCGTGCAAGAGATCCTCGTCTACGTCGTTTTGCGCGATATACCGCTCAATCTCGGCAAGATTGCTCTTATAGTACCTGAGCGCTTCTTCAATATCTGCCTGGCTTAAATGCGGAAGCGCTTGCTGAACACCGGCAAAGTCTTTGTAAAGCCGATGCATCAATACAACTGTCCGAACAGACACGCGCGTCCCTGCCACAATCGGTTCACCACTAAGGATTTTCGGGTGCCGTACGATATGAGGGAATGTTGTCGGGTGAGTGACCATCTCTATACCTCCGCTGACAGGTCGTCTTCGTTCTCCGCAATGTACCAATCAATCTCTGTGCGATGATCGTCGTAGTACGCGAGCGCTTCATCAACGTCCGCTCGCGTTACAAACGGATACGCACGATAAACATACTCCGCATTCGGTGCATCCGGCTCCCCACCAAGTGTTTCGGGATTACGGACGATTCGTGTAAATGTCTTCGGATGTGTCACCATCGGCGTATCCTCATTATCCGCGCCTACAATGGCATAGAGCGCCACCATACTACCCTCGATGAAATCTCATCGCACCTCATTTTTTCGTACCGATCATCCCACGCAAGGATAGCACGCACAGATGCCCGTCGCATGGGAGAGACGATCAGGTTGGATAACCGGGCGAACACCGCGCATCATTCTTTATTGGGAAGAGCCGGGATGAGTCGTCAGTCCTTTATTCTTCGGCGCGCGCTTCAGTAATCGCCTGCGCGCGTGTCAATGATCGGCCTGCCTGCCACGCCGCTTCATATATCTCCGCTCCGAGAGCCGTGCGCGCAGTGGCAGCAAGTGGATCACGCTCAGGATCATCGGTCAGTGTGATGGCGCCGCCGAGGATGCCGCGTCGCTCATCCGCCATACCGAAGAGCCGCGCCGCGCGGGCGGGTTGGCTGCGGAGGGCAGCGACCCGTGCCAGCCCCACGAGTGCGTCCGGTAATCCGACGGCGTCGTCGGTGGCTTCACAGAGCGCGAGGCTTTCCCGGTAGCGCATCGCCGCCTCCGCAGTATCACCCCGCAGCATGGCGGCACGCCCCAAATTGTTCAGCGTCAGGACGCTGCCCCACCAATCGCCAAACTCCCGCTTCAGGGCGAGACTCTCCATGAAGCGCGCAACCGCGCCCGCACTGTCACCGTGCCGGAGCGCCACTTCGCCCCAGTTATTGAGCGTGTGTGAGAGCACCCAGCGGTCATCACCCTGCCGCTGGAGCAGGGCCGCCTCCGCGTAGAGGCTGGCCGCCGCTTCATCATCGCCGCGCGCGCTCGCGATCATACCGAGGTTATTCAATGATGCCGCGATACCCCGCCGATCACCCATTTCGCGTTTCAACGCCAGGCTCTCCTGATGGAGCAGACCGGCTTGGTGGTACTCGCCCTGCTCCTTGGCGACATTGCCGAGATTATTGAGTGCGGCTGCAACACGACGTGTCTCACCCAATGCGCGGAAGATCGCGATACTCTCCTCAAGTCGCGCGGCAGCGTGCGGATAGTCACCGAGCCGGTACGCAAAAATGCCCGCACTATTGAGCGCCTTCGCGCGGTCGAGATCGGTCACGGGCGACTCGCCGGGATGGGAAAGCGCAAGAAACGCCTCCAACCATGCACGGCCCTCGCTGAGATGCCCCTGCATCTCCCAGAAGCGGGAGAGGGCGACCGCCAACGGCAAGCCCACCGCGAGTACACGCTCCTCGTGTGCCCAACGGAGCGCGGCGCGAATGTTGTCGTGTTCCCGCGTCAGGGCACGAACAGTGCGGCGCTGATCCGGCCCCGCGAGCGTCACGTCGCTTTCTGCCACCCATGCGAGGAAGATGTCTGCATACCGCGCCTGCGCTCCTGCCACTTCGCCCGATGCAGCCAATTGCTCGAGACCGTAGTCGCGGATCGTTTCGAGCATCGCAAAGCGCGTCTGGTCATCACCTGCCTCGGTGCGGATGAGGTTGGCGCGGACGAGCGCCATGAGCAGGGGAATGACGGATGCGCCCTCGCCCGCCGGTGCGCAGAGCGCTGCGGCTCTTTCGGGCGTCCAGCCACCGACGAAGAGTGCGGACCAGCGGAAGCAGCGCTGTGTCTCGTGCGAAAGCAGTGCGTAACTCCAGGCAATCGCGTCGCGCAGCGTGCGATGGCGATCGGGGAGATCGGTCGCTCCATCAATCAACACGTCCAGGCGATGCGTCAGGCGCGCGAGCAGCGCCGCAGGCGTGAAGAGGCGGGTCTGGGCCGCCGCGAGTTCGATCGCGAGTGGGAGGCCATCCAGCCGGATGCAGATCGCCGCAATCGCGGGTGCGTTCGCCTCGGTCAGTACGAAATCTGGGGCGATCGCTGCCGCGCGTTGCACGAAGAGCGCCACTGATTCCACAGTACCAAGGGCAGCCAGATCGGTGGCTGTCATCGTATCTGGCAACGCGAGCGGAGCGACCGGCAGTTCCTGCTCGCCGCGTACCGCGAGCGCCGCCCTGCTCGTTATGAGCGCCTTCACGGACGGACACTGTTGGAGAAGATCGGCAATCGCCGGACCGACGGCCAGCACCTGTTCGAAATTGTCGAGGACGAGAAGCATCTGCTTCTCGCGCAGCGCGGCGATCAGCGCACCCTCCACCGTCTGCCCAACCAATGGGCGGACTGCGAGTGTCTGTGCAATGATGGCGAGCACCTGCATGGGCGTGTGCACCGAGGCGAGGGAGACAAAGATGCAGCCATCCGCGAAGGCGGGACGCAGTTCCGCCGCCGCCGCGATGGCGAGGCGCGTCTTGCCGACGCCACCAGGCCCCGTGACCGTCAGCAGTCGCACGCGGTCATGACGGAGGAACGCCGTCACCGCCGCTACCGCCCGCTCTCGCCCGACCAGCGGCGTCAGTGGCACGGGGAGATTGTCCGGTGGGGATGTGGCAACGAATGGGCGGAGAAAGACCGCCGTCTCACCCCGCGCCGCCGCATCAAAGATTGCCCGATCCCGCCCGGCGAGGGTGAGCGCGGTGGCAAGTAAAGCGACGGTTGCAGGGCGTGGCCGGACCCGGTCATTGCGTTCGAGATCGCTCAGGGTGCGAACGCTGAGGCCGGCTCGCTCGGCGAGCGCCTCCTGCGTTAAGCCTGCCGCAAGTCGTAATCGTCGCAGCAGATGCCGGAACGTCGCTGGGGATCGTGATGCTTCGGCTATAGGGGGGCGATCCGCACTCTGGGCCATGTGACTATCCCACCGTAGTATCAGGTACTGCGCGCCTGGTCCCGTGCATTGTACAAGAGGGAGAGAGGTGGTGCATCCTCGCGAGGCACGGCACGCACAAACTGCATGAGAACTGCCGGTCAACTGCGTGGCATCGCGCGCGCGCACGTCCCATACTTTCTGGAGATGGTGAGGAATGAGCGCTCCGGTTTTTGCGTGCATTCGTGGGCGATACGGGGTGGGGTCTGTGATATTTTGGTTGGCTGGGTGAGGGGAAAATGATGCGACGGTTTGCACGGTGGATGCTGATTGCCATACTCGCTGCGGCGATTGGGGTGGGGATGCTCTCCTCCGTCGTCTACGCTGCGGGCGTCGTCACGAGCCTCGCGGATGACGGATCGAGCGGCACGCTCCGCTCGATGATCGCTGCCGCCGCACCGGGTGACACGATCACATTCCAGCCGGGATTAACCGGCACAATCATGCTGGATACGAGCCTTGGGACGTTGAGCCTGACGCAGAATGTCACGATTCAAGGGCCGGGTGCAAGCAGTATCGCGGTGGATGGCCGATGCCTGACCTGCGGCGCGGGGGGCACGCCGAGTGGCGGCATAACGGTCTTCACCCTGTACAATACGGTGACGAGCGCGACGATTAGCGGCTTGACGATCCAGCACGGTAACGGGGGGAATAGCGGCGCTGCCGGTGGCATCGAGAACTTCGGCGCGCTATTGACGGTGGCGGATTGCACCGTGAGTGGCAATTCGGGTGGAGGGGTCGCCAGTGCAGGCGGCTCGCTCATCGTGACCGGCAGCGCGATCGCGAGCAACGCGACAGCCGGAAGTGGTGGCGGCATCTCCGCTTCTGGCGGTGGGAGCACCGTTACGGTGACGAACAGCACCATCTCCGGTAACGTCGCCTCCGGCGGTATCAGTTACGGCGGCGGCGGTCTCAACATTAACTCGTCCATTAGCATGGCGACGCTAACGAATACGATCGTCAAGGGCAACGCTGCCACCGGTGTGGGCGGCGGCATTTTTAGCGGTAGCGCGCTGACCATCACGGGTGGGACGATCGGCGGGCCGACCGCCCCGGACGGCAACACGGCGGGCGGCAGCGGCGGCGGGCTGTTCAGCAGCCTCATCAACAATAGTGGCGCCAGTCTCGCGTTGACCGGTGTCACGGTCTCGCACAATACCGCAAACGACCCGGCGGCAAGTAGTGGCGGCGGCGGGATCTCCATCGCGCTCGGAAGCCCCACGAACGCCGCGACGATCACGAACAGTACGATCACCGCGAATACCGCGACGGACAGCGCCAGTGGCGCGGGTGGCGATGGCGGTGGCATCCTTAACAACGGCTTTGACGACGGCACGAACACGAGCATGACGACGATTACGAACAGCACAATCACCGGCAATAGCGCCTACGATGCGGGCCCGACCGATCATGGCAGTGGCGGTGGGATTGACAACGTTTCTGGCACAGTGAACGTCGTCAACAGCACGGTCGCGGGGAATACGGCGAACGGCGGAAGCGGCGGGCTGGGTGGCGGCATTGATAATGAGGACTTTCTCAATCTGACCGGCAGCACGATTACGGGCAATACCGCCATGAATGGCCTGGGTGGTGGTGTGCGGATCGCTCCCACCGGGCACAGTACAACGACCTTCATCACCACTACCACGATCACGAACAGCACGATTGTCGGCAATACGGTGACGGGTACGGGCACAGTCGGCCTCGGTGG